>CAZWZZ010000080.1:0-13475 GCA_964638395.1 uncultured Caldilineaceae bacterium | reverse complement strand
ACCGGCAAGGCCAGAAAACTCATGGCCATAAAGGGATCGTGCAGCGATGAGCCGAGATGGTGGGCCGCCGTCAGTAAATCGGCCATCTCATCCCTGACCCGCTCGATGGGCTGGTCGCTCATCAAGCCGGCGATGGGCAGTGGTAGACGGGCCAAGACGCTGTCGCCGTCCGCTGCGGCCATACCGCCTCGCGTTTCGGCGATGGCTCTGGCCGCGGTCATCATACTGTGGTCATCCGCCCCGATGACGACGATGTTGTGGTGATCGTGGGCCACGGTGCTGGCAATCGCCCCCTGCTTGAGGCCAATCCCCCGCACCAGACCCTTACCGACTTTACCGGTGGCCAGGTGGCGTTCGATGACGGCCATTTTGAGGAGGTCCCGCTCAGAATCGGCCACGACGCGCCCCTCGGCCTGGGGCGTCTCCTCAATGAAGGCTTCGGTCAGAAGCTGGTCGGGAATGGCGCCAATAATTCGCACTTGCTTGCCTGCGACCGGCATCGTGAAGTTGACCTGGCTCCAATCGACATTCATCGAGCTACGCAGGATGCTGCGGCGGGTGCTGCGCTCCCACGGTCGAGCCACCCCATTTTCGGCCACGAGTTTGCCGCCCCGGTAGACCATCTCCGCTACCGGCTTTTGCAAATTGGAGAAGATCATCAAATCGGCCCGGCGGCCCGGCGCAATGGCTCCCCGGTCGTGCAGATGAAAATATTCGGAGGGGTTGAGCGTCGCCATGCGGAAGGCGATCATCGGCGGGACGCCTTCAGCGATGGCGGTGCGGATCATAAAGTCGATGTGTCCCTCCGCCAACAGATCGGCGGGTTGGCGATCATCGGTACAGAAGCAGATGCGGTGGGCATTGTCCGGTGTAATCAGCGGCAGCAGCGGTTTGAGATTGTGGGCGTTGGTCGCTTCGCGGATGAAGACGTACATCCCCAACCGCAGCTTTTCGAGGGCCTCCACCACAGTCGTACATTCGTGATCGCTGCCGATGCTGGCGTTGACGTAGGCGTTGAGGCGCTTGCCGCTCAAGCCCGGACAGTGCCCATCCTTGACCCGCCCCTTGAAGGAGCGGATTTTGTTCAACACGTTATCATCCCCGGCCACGACGCCGGGAAAATTCATCACCTCGGCCAGGCCGATGACATACGCCTCCCGCTGGAGCGGCTCCAGATCATACCACTCCAACGAAGCCCCGGTCGTTTCCATATGGGTGCTGGGCACGCAACTGGGGACGTTGACATAGATGCTGAGAGGGTTGCGCTTGGCCATCTCCAACATATACCGAATCCCTTCCAACCCCAACACGTTGGCGATTTCGTGGGGATCGGTGACAACGGTCGTCGTCCCTCGCGGCACAACGGCGCGAGCGAACTCCGGCGGCGGCACCATCGCACTTTCGATGTGAACGTGGCTGTCAATCAGCCCTGGGGCGACGTACCGTCCCTCTAAATCGACCGTTTTTTCTGCTTCATAGGGGCCTAAGCCCACAATTCGGGAGTGAACAATGGCTAAATCAGACTCGATGATCTCCCCGGTAAAAACGTTGAGGATTTTTCCATTCTTCAACAACGTATCAGCCGGTTCATCACCCCGCGCTACTTTGATAATTTGGGCCAGTTCCATAAATCACACGCTCCTTTCTTTGGGGAAATTATGTCTTGAGTGCGGAAAGATGGCAAATGAAAACGGGCCTAAGGCATATCCAAGAAAATAACCATCCAAAATCCGTAAAGCGTAAAACGAAAAACGTAACGTCTTTGCTCGATAAGCACGCTTTACGTTTCGCGTTTTACGTTTTATGTGGCTCCAGTTTGGCGAACTTCAATCTTGGAACTGCCTAAATAAAAAGAGTGCCAAAGTGAACTTTGACACTCCAGCAGCTTTGGATTTCGGTCAAACGTTACTCTGCGGGGCGAGTGGGGGGCGAGAGGGCGTAGGGCACATAGCCGGTGGCCTGGTCGCTCTTGTGGAGGGTCGGGTTCCCCAACTCGGCATTTTTGACGTCACTGGGAAAGAGATAGTAATCGACTACGTCGGACGTGCCGTTTTTAACTTTGATGAAGTAGCGGTCATTATCGACCAGGGATCCGTTCCAGAGGCGCTCGCCGGTGTCGGGGTCTTCATCCCGCGAGGTCCACATGCCTAGACCGAAATGTTCCATATAATCGGCGTCGCCCCGCTGCCAGATGTGGTACTGTCCGGCGGGGAAGATTTCAAAGTTGATACGGTCGCTGATGTAGCCGACGCGGGGGGTGAAAAAGAGGGTCAGCTTCAAATCTTCGATCAGATGCTCATCCAGATCGGCTACTTTTAAGCTGTACCAATGCTCGCCGTAGGGGGGGAGCCGCCCGCTGTTGAGGTCACGGATGTTGAAATCAAGCGGGTTGTTGGGATAGATATTGATCGGGCTGTACGGCTCTTCGAGCGGCGGCGGCGCGGGTACGGCGGCCTCGACCGCCTCGGCTCCATTCTGTCCGGCGGTGTCGATAGGCAGAAGGCTCTGGCCACCGAGCGGAATCGACAGCCAGCCCAACGCATCGGCCTGAATGAGCCATTGCCCGGCGGTATCGGCTTCCTGGCCGGCGATGGCTTGGGCGGTCAAGCGCCACAAGGTTTGGGGATCGGCCTCGTCAGGGCGTGGCGCGGCTTCGGACATCGTGCCCTCAGTCACCAGCCAGCCGACGGCCTGGGCCTGCTGCATCCAAACCGCCGCTTCCTCCGCCGACATATTTTCCACGGCCTGGGCGGTCAGCGTCCAGGCCAGTTGCCGGGCGTTGAGGCTCTCGGCCTCGCTGCCGGCAGTACCAATCGCGGCAGGAACGGCCCCTGAGACCGCCGGTTGTTCCTCTTTGGCTTCCAGGCTGTAATCCAGACCAAAGGGAGAGTGGTTGAAAACCCGCACGTAGTAGACGGCTTCGGTGATTTCACCGCTCCAGAAGGACTCGCCCAAATTTTGGTTCTCACCTTGCAGTGGTGAGCGTGTCCCGGCTCCGACCACTTCCGGTTCCGTGGCCGTTTCAAACCAGGAGCCATCCGAGGCTTGGGCAAAAATCTCAAAATTCACCTGCGCCACGTCGATGCGGGCTTCGCTTTCGTACCGGAGCGCCAGAGACACCCAGCCCGGATCAGCGGCGACGCGGCCCGGATCATAAACATACCATCGTTCCTGCCCGGCGCTCAGATGATCGACGTTGACGCCCTGGCTCAAAGCCCGGCTGGTTTGGGGCGTTTCTCCGGTTTTCGTATTGGGGAAGTTGAGCAGTTTCACGCCGCTGTTGTTGGCCGCCACCACCGGCACGGCCACCAGCAGCAGGGCGATGACCACCAGGCTGTAGCTAAAAAGCGTTTTGTAAGTTAATTTTTTGGACGATAATCTCAACATGGACTCATCCTCGCCACTTTCAGCTTAAGAGTACAACGAGACTTTGGAAGTCTAAGCCGTGATCTCGCCGGTAAAATACTTCTCTAACTCCCTCCCAGCTTACCATAAAGTGAAATTCCCGTCAATTATGTTATGTTGAGGACAGCAATTCTCATTTTGGAGCCAGACCCTAAAGATTTTGTTCATAAAGGTTATTTGAAAGCAACTTCGTCACTGTGAATAGACCAAATTTAGCCTGATCTATGGAAACCTTATGAGTTTTGACTGACGAATTCGGTAAAAAGATTGGCCCTATTACCGGTTTTGTGAATCAAAACTCATTAGGGTCTTGTTCGCCATATTTAGGAACAGCGCTTAAATAAAATACCCAGTTCAATGCTCGTGATAAAACGTAATACATAAAACGTAAGGGGTTTCTCAGCAGATCATTACGTTTTACGTTTCACGTTTTAGGGGGGGCAGGAAGGAAAACGGGGCAGTTATCTAATTCTCATTCCTTAACAGTGGACTCCCCCCCTGACTCACCCACTGCAACAACCGCGCTCGAATTTGCTGACGCAAATCCTCATCAAGCGGCACGCTGTCGATGACCTCCGTATAGAGCAAGCCATCGACCACCAGCCGAATGATGGCCGCCAACACTTCATCCAGGCCATCGTCGTGGATGATGGCTTGCCAATGTTTGAACCGCGTTTGGGCAGAGGGATCATCCTCACCGGCCCGTAAGAAAGAGAGCAGGACAGGGCTGCGCTCAATTCGGGGTGGTTCACCATCCCCCAAAGCGGCTTTGATGTAGGCCCGTGTTTTCCGCCCGGCCTCAGTCGCCGGTTCCTGGGATAGCCGGGTTTCATACGCTGCCTGAAAGTGTTGCACCGTATCCTGGGCAACGGCATACAGCAACGCCTCTTTAGTCGGGAAGTGGTGCATCAGCCCCCCCTTACTGACCCCGGCCTCCTGAGCCACCTTAGCCAGACTAAAGTTGGTGTAGTGTCCCCCATCCTGCAAAATACGATGGGTCGCTTCGATTATTTTTTTCCGTTTCAGTTCAGGATTGCGATTTTTACTCATTTGTGTTATTATACTACCGACCAGTCGGTTTGTAAAATCCCCTAAACATAAGAGGTGAACAAAAATGGCGCGGAGACGACGGCGCGAAAAGAGTAACGGGCGGCTCAACGCCCCCTTCCAACAGATCCCTTTTCAAGAAATACGCAACCCCTGGCCGCCTCTGGAAATCATCGACCAGACACAGATTGAGTTGATCGATGCAGCGTCGATGACCATTTTAGAAGAAATCGGGATGCGCTTTCTGGATACCGAAGCTCTGGCCCTGTGGGGCGAGGCCGGAGCCAAAGTCGATCAGGCCGAGCAACGGGTCCGGATCGACCGGGGGCTGCTCAGGGAATTGATTGCCCACGCGCCGTCCTCCTTCACGATGCGTGCCCGCAACCCGGCCCGTAATCGCTTTGTCGGCGAAAATTCGATCACCTTTTTTCCGTCGGGGGGGATGGTCAATTTTAACAGCCTGAAAACGGGCCGCAGACCGGGCACGAAGGCCGATGTCATCAGCCTGCTCAAGCTGATTCAACAGACCAATGTCCTGCATATGGCCGGTGTTCAGTTGGTGGCCATGCATGATGTGCCTGTTTCGGAGCGTCATCTCCAAACCCAGTTGCTCGGCTATACTTTCAGTGATAAGGCAATGTGGGGTATCTCCCACGGACGGATCATTGCCAACGATTGCTTAGAGATGGCCCGCCTGGTCTTTGGGGATGATCTGGTCAGCGGCGGTTCGGTGCTTGGTGGGGTTATCAACATCAACAGCCCGCTGGTGCTGGATGAGCGGATGGCGGGCGGGCTAATCACCTACGCCCGGGCCGGACAGCCCAATATCATCACCCCCTTTATTCTGGCCGGGGCGATGAGTCCGGTGACGATGGCGGCGGCTATCGCTCAACAAAACGCCGAGGTGCTGGGCGGGGTAGCCCTGGCCCAGTTGGTGCGGCCCGGCGCGCCGGTGCTGTATGGCGGCTTCACCACCAACGTCGATATGCAGAGCGGCAGCCCTGCCTTTGGCACCCCGGAGGGAGCCTGGGCTTTTCTGATTGGGACGCAGTTGGCCCGCCATTATCAGTTGCCCTACCGGGGCAGCGGCTCGCTGAACACGGCCAACGTGGCCGATGCCCAGGCGGCCTACGAAGCCCAATGGACGCTCTGGCCGGTGATTATGGCCCACGCCAATATCGTAGTCCACGCCGCCGGCTGGCTGGAGTCAGGGTTGACGGTCTCTCTGGAGAAATTTATAATCGACGTGGAAAATCTGGCGATGATGCAATATTTTTTGAACGGCGTGGAGATTACGCCCGACTCGCTGGCTCTCGATATGATTCGGGAGGTTGGTCCCGGCGGTCACCATTTTGGCACGTCCCATACCCAGGCCAATTTTCGCACCGCCTTCTACCGCTCTTTTCTGAGCGACCGGCGGCCCTATGGAACCTGGGAAGGGGCCGGACAGCCCGATACACGGAAACGGGCCGCCCACATCGCCGAACAGCTCATCCACAGCTACGAGGCTCCCCCGCTCGATGAGGGCATCCGCGAGGCCCTGGAGTCCTTTGTGGCCCGCCGCAGCCGGGCGTTGGCGGACGTTGAGCTGTATGGGTAGGCGTACCTCAGCCGACATCCTGTTCCAGTAGTCCTAACCGTTGGGCCAGGGTGACGGCATGAACACGATTGTCGGCGTCGAGCTTGGTGAAGATGTTGTGGGTGTGTTTGGCCACGGTGCCGATAGAAATGACCAGCGCCTCGGCGATTTGGCGGTTGGTCTGTCCCTCGGCTATAAGCCGCAACACCTCAAGCTCCCGGTCGGTCAGCGGCTCGGCTAAGGGAGGCAGCGTGGCCTTGAAAGAGTCAAGAGCATCAACATCATCGACAGGATCGGTTAGGGTGAGCAGGTGGGCCGCGTAGCGCCGGGCGGGACCGCTCGTCGTCGCCCGCCGGAGCAACGGAACCAGCGCCCCGTCTTCGTCGAGGAAAGTGCGGCAATACCCCTCCGGCTCGGCCAGGGCCAGCGCCCGTTTCAGAACGGCCAGCGCCTGAGCCGGATCACCATCTCGCTCCAGGGCAAGGGCCTGCACTACCAGAATTTCGATAACGCTACTTTGACGCTGAGCGTCCTCAGCGTGAGTCAAACAGTCATTCAGAAGATCAAGCGCCTCAGTCGGCTTATTCTGAACCAGCCACAGCCGGGCCAGGGTGATCTGTTCCAACTCTCGCAAGTGCGTGTAGGCCAGGGGGGCGCTGCGCTCATCAGCTTGATCCCGGCGGTAGGCTGCCTCCCAGAGAGCTGCGCCGGCCAAGTCACCGCGCCGCAGCCGCAGACGGGTCTGGTGGGCAGCGACAAATGCCTCTGAGCGGGTGGCTTGGTTGCGACCGGCCCAGTGACCGACCTCGACCAGTGTATCCATCGCTCGCTCACTATCCCCCTGCGCGTAATAAACCCAAGCCAGGTATACATAGCCTATCAAGGCCATACCCCGGTCCATCTCTTGCCGGGACCAGTCGAGGCCCAGCGAGAAATGCCGGGCGGCTTCCTCTAATTTGTTCCATTCATACAGTAAGCGGCCCAGGCCAATATGCACCCAGCCGGTAATGGCCGCCGCCTGACCCGCCTCGGACAGGGTATGGCGATAGGTGGCCCCCGCCCGGTGCAGGTGACCTCGCAGACTTTGCACCCAGCCCAAACGTCCGTTGACCCACACCCGCAGCGACATCAACGCCTGATCGACGTAGGTTTGCCCGGCGGCTTGATAGAGGCGTTCAGCGGATAGAATATCCTGCTCCATCTCGTAAGCCAGCCCCATTTGCAGGGTCAACTGCCCCCGCCCCGGTTGATCGTCGGGCGGCATCCTGTCCAACATCGTTTGACATAGCTCGATGGCCTGAGCGGCCTGATGGCGAATCAACATCAGGAAGGCTCGAATGGCGGTCAGCCGCCCGACAACGGCGATATTTTCCTCCTCGGCGACCAGGGTTTCGGCCAACCCCACATAAGGTTCGGCTTGCTCGAAGCGGCCTGAAAAAAGCAGCAGCCAGAAATTAAGCATCACCAAGCGGGGCCGGGCGTGGATGATGTCTGGCGGCAGTACACCCAACCAATCACGAAGTGTGCCGAAGGTGCGTTTCAGCAGCAACAACTCACCGTGCTGCTCAACCAGCCGGGCCGCCTCGGCCACATCTCCGGCGGCTAGGGTATGCTCCAGCGCTTTGACCAGAGGCCCGTTTGCGGCATACCACTGCGCCGCCCGGCGATGAAGACGCGGTAGCGCCGCAGCGTCGGTTTTTCGTAATTGGCTCCGCAAAAAATCGGCGAAAAGGTGATGGTAACGATACCAGCGGCGTTGGTCATCGAGGGGAATGATGAACAGGTTGGCCTGTTCGAGATATTCGAGGCTGGCCTGGCCAGTGGTGAAGATGGCGACATTCGATTCGTCATCCTCACGGTTTGGCGCTTCCGCCTCTTGATCCAGCACGGCCTCACACAATGGTCCGGAGAGCCGATCCAGAATTGAGGTGCGCAGCAGAAAATGTTGGATGGCGGGGGGCTGGTGATGCAACACCTCCTCGGCCAGGTAGTCGAGAATGTAGGGATGTTGGCCGCTCAGACCCGGCGGCTCACCACCGAGGGACCGCTGGTCACTCCGCCAGGCCAGGAGGGCCATCTGTAGTCCGGCGATCCAGCCTTCGGTCTGCCGCTCCAATGCGGCGACCTCGGCGGGAGTAAGGTCAGGCCGGGCAGGTTGAGCAAACAGTTGGGCCATTTCAGCCGGGGCGAAGCGCAAATCGTCGGCGCGTATCTCGGCCAGGTGACCCCGCGCTCGCCAGCGGGCCAGGGGCAGGGGCGGGTCGTGGCGGCTGGTGATGACCAGATGCATGGGGGGCGGCAGGTAGTCGATGAGAAAGATCAGGGCGGCGTGGACAGTGTTGTTCTGAATGAGGTGGTAATCATCGAGAACCAAGATACTGTCGGTGGTCAGGGTAGCCAGGTCGTTAATCAACGGCGGCAGGAGGCGCTCAACCGGGGGCAGCGTGGGGGCCTCAAGGCCGGCCTGTAGCTTTTGCCCCACTTCGGCCCGGATTGTTTGCAGGGCAGCGACAAGGTAGCTTAGAAAACGGGCCGGAACGTTATCCTGTTCATCGAGCGACAGCCAGGCCACGGGCCGGCTCTGCTGCTGCGCCCAGGCGCTAATCAACGTACTCTTGCCGAAGCCCGGCGGCGCGGAGATGAGCGTCACCCGGCTCCACAAACCCTGCTCCAATTTTTCAAGGAGCCGGGGCCGGGGCACAAGCTGGGGCCGCAGGCGGGGGATATACAGTTTGGTCATCAGCAGGGTATCCATCGTGAACCGAGTATACTCCATTTTCGCCGAAAAACAACGCTGCGATTGAGGACGCAGCGGTAGGCTATATGGCCTACGCCATAAAGCCCACAGATTGACAGGCCAAGTGTCGCCTGTTAGCCGATGCGAAAATGTTAATTTTCCCTTATACTGATTTACGATAAATCGCGAATACCTCGCGCATCTCCTTCCTTCTTTCCTTGCCCAGAGGTTGGCCGTTCCCACCGACCTCTGGGCAAACTTTTTTAAATCCCCCTGATTTATTACCAAAAGACTATTGACTTGTAAGAATTGGCTTGCCTTCGTATAATGTGGCTCACTGGCAGGAGTGAATCTATTTGGATAAGTTGCCTTTGGGCAGGGAAGGATGATATGGGCATCACACACATTGACGAAGGACCGGTCGCCACCGAAGAATCCCTTAGAGACAGGTTTCGTGATTGGGATAAGCAGCGGCTCATTGATTATGCAATCAGCACGACTCATACGTTATCCGAGGAAAAAGAGGCGCTCGATACCTTAACCGACCGCTACAATACGGCCCAAAGTTGGGCCTTGGGGTTAGCCTTGATGGAAGAAATCGGGCAAAATCTGGCCTCGACTCTTGATTTGGATGAGGTGTTGACCCGGTTGCTCCAGCGAGTTTACAGCGCCATCGATGTCGAAGATGGCTCTATTCTACTGGTCGAAGCGCCGTCCGGTGATCTGGTGGCTCAGGTGGTCGTTGGCTCTATTGACACGGGACCCGAACCGTTTCGTATTCCTCAAGGGCAGGGCATCGCCGGGGAGGTCGCGGCTACGGGAACCCCGGTGATCGTTAACGATGCCAAAGATGATCCCCGTCATTTCTCCCAGATCGACGAAGATACCGGCTTTCTGACCCGTTCGATTTTGTGCGTGCCTATCTTGACCCACGAAAGAATTATTGGGGTCTTGGAGGTTTTCAACAAAAAAAGCGGGCCGTTTACCCATAAAGATCAGATTCTGCTTAGTTCTATCGCTAATTATGCCGGCATCGCCATCGACAATGCCCGGCTGCACAAAAGTGTGGTGACCGAACGGGATCGGGTTATCAAAGCCCAAGAGGAGGTCAGTCATCGCTTGCAGCGCGACTTGCACGATGGACCAACCCAGTTGGTGGCCGCTATTCAAATGAGCATCGACTTCTGCCAGCAAGCCATCAATCACGACCAGCCAGAGATTGTTCTTAAAGAACTTAAGGAAATGTCTGAGTTGGCCAATCGGGCTACGCACCAAATGCGGACGATGCTGTTTGAGTTACGCCCGCTGATTCTGGAAACAAAAGGGCTGCTGCCGGCTCTGGAGATGTTCATCGAGCGGCGACAGGTTGAAGTCAAGCCGATTAAGCTGCATCTTATTCGTCGAGCGCCTGATGATGAAATTAGTCGATTGAACCAAAAGCAGGAGACGGCGCTGTTTGCCATCGTGCAGGAGGCGGTCAACAACGCTGTGAAACACGCTGAGGCCAAGAATATCGGCATCATCTTTGAGCAAGCCGGTGATACATTGGGCGTGACGATTGCCGATGATGGCAAAGGTTTCGATGTCAGCAGCGTCACCCAGAATTATGAGGATCGGGGCAGCTATGGCATGGTCAATCTACGGGAGCGGGTGGCCGTGGCCGGGGGTGAGTATAAGATCGACTCGACGATTGGCAAGGGGACCCAGATACGGATCAAAGTGCCGTTGTTGGAGGCAGAGGGATGACAAAAAAGCAACCAACCGACATTGGTCACCAAACGCGGCTGCCGGACGGACGGTGGCTAGGCTATGCGGAGTTTGGCGATCCGGAGGGCCAACCGATATTTTTCTTTCACGGGCTACCGGGTTCCCGACTCTTTCGCCATCCTGATGATTCTATCGCTGCCGAGTTGGGCGTGCGGCTGATTACGATTGACCGGCCCGGCTTTGGTCTCTCCTCCTTCAAAAAGAAACGGAAGCTGCTCGATTGGCCGGATGATGTCGAGGCGCTGGCCGATGCTTTGGGCATTGACCGTTTTGCCGTGGCCGGGGTTTCGGCGGGCGGGCCGTATACAGCCGCCTGCGCCTTCAAGATTCCGCACCGGCTGACCAATGTGGCCCTGATTAGCAGCGCCGCACCGACGCAAGTGCCAGGCATTACCGAGGGCATGTCGCCCCGAGTGAAATCCAGTTTTAGGGTGGCCGGTTGTGGCTGTCTGCCGTGGTGGGCGCTCTGGCCGACGATGTTTTTCATCGCTCGCACAGGCCGGCGCACTCCCGAAAAACTGTGGCAACGTCAGGTCGATTTCGCACACGGCAGTGATCGTGAACTCCTGACCCGCCCGGACGTCAAACGAATTTTCATCGAGAGCTTTCCCGAAACTTACCGCCAGGGTCCCCGAGGGCACATCCACGACGCCCTGACGATTGCCCGCAATTGGCAGTTTGATGTAAAAAATATCTCCACCAAAGTTCATCTCTGGCACGGTACCGAAGATACGGCGGCTCCCCAGGCGATGGGCGAATATTTGGCTAACACGATCCCCCACTGCCAGGCTACGTTTCTTTCCGGTGAAGGGCATCTGTTGATGTTCAGGGAAACCTATTGGCGTGATATTTTGACGACTTTGTTGGCTTGAAGGTGGTCGCTTACCTACAACAACGAATGTAGAAATTAACGAATTATCCAGCTATAGAGAAATACGAAAGCTATTCGCCCCTTTCTTCAAATTCGATGCAGGATTGCCGCCATTACCAGTTCAGTTTTTGACACCTCCCACCCCCAATAATCCAACACTGCTCTAATTCTGGGAACTCAGATTCCCAGTGCAGAAAGCATTAGAAGTCCCAAGCGTGGCCAAGCGTAAATCGACTTGGTCCGGTTTTACGCTTTTGACAAAAAATTCCTCTGCCGATTATCTCTGCAATTTCCAACGTATAAATTCCTGAGTTCTGCGGAAAAGTTCTGCCAGGCCATAACGTCTGGCCGTTCGTAGAATTTTCTGGGGTAAAGTCCACCAGGAAGAGACACCCGACTCAACGAGAGGGATGTGGTTGAGGTGAGGTTTGTCGGCGGCGACATAGGGAGCTTCGCAAAACTTTATCAATGGTTGAACGACCGTTTCCCATTCATAGGTGGTTCTGATGCGATCAAAGTTGGGTTTATACCGCTGGCGTAGATCAGACGTTTCCAGTAAATCCAACAAAACTCGACTCAGGTGGTCAACATTCCCGCTGCTGACCACTTCACCGAGGTCATACCGGGCAACCGCCTCGCTCAATACATCCCCCTCGGTGACCACCATCGGCAAGCCGGCCCATATGTAATCCAAAAGTCTCGTTCTAAATGAGAAGTGGGTTTCCACATGGTTCAGGTGCAAACTGACCCCTATATCAGCCTCCAGTAAATAATTGTGACGCTCTTGATAAGGGACCCAATCGTTGAAAAAAATATGGGTATCAAGCAGCCCCAGCGCTTGGCTCAACCGAAGCGCCTGACTGGCAGCGCTCATTTTAGCCGTCGAGGGGTTGGGGCTTTTGGTGCCCATAAAAAAGAGCTTGGCCGTAGGATATTGCTTGGCCAGGCGGGACATCGCTTTGATGAGACTCTGAGGGTCGAGCCAATTCCATAGCCCCCCGCCCCAGAGTATAACCTTATCATCCTGAGCAATAGTTTTATAAACACCCTTGAGAACCTGTTGGTCGTGAATCGGAATTTGGCGGGGTAAGCCAAAAGGCACGACAGCGATTAATTTCGATAGGGATGGGTCGTCTCGGTGCGTGTACGGATTGATGCGGCCTAAAGCGCCCAACCAACCCAACCAGAAATCTTTTTGTTTGTCGTTGGCGCAAAGGATGAAATCTGCCGCACGAATCTGCAAGGTGTGGGAACCCCGGCTCCCATCGTAGAAACCCCGCTGTTGTTGAAGCGGCTTGTCTCGATGCTTCTGTAAATCCTCCAGCATAAAGGGGATGTACATATCAACGACGAGCGGTTTATTCAAATTGGTGAGAAAGGGGTAAATCGAGAGGTTCGCGCCGACGGTGATGATAACATCGGTCGTGGAGGCCAACGCTTTCAATTCAGCCACCGACTGGCACAAATGCACCTTGAAAGAAGGGGTGAGTTCTTGTGGCGCAGAACTCTTTTGAACAAAAGGGGGGACCGCCAGGGTGACAGTAAAGTGGTTTGCCAGAACTGTGGCAATTTCCCAATAGCGGATCGCGGGGCCGGTCATATTGGGTTTAATCGGTTCGTTGCAGATGAGGAGGAGCTGGCGTGGAAGGCTCATCTGGGATTCTGACTACTCAAGGGTAAACATTCTCCAGAAAAATATAATCAGAAGCATGGTATAACCTCCAAAAAGAAACAGGTAAATGGAAATGTTACGCCACAATCCTGGACGATTTTCCGTAATCTGTTCAGAAAATATTTGTAGCTTCTCAACGACTGTCATCTCGTAACAAGCCCGGAACATAATATCGCCGTTCACCAGCGTTAATTCGGAAAAACCGAGATCAGGGGCATAGGTGAAAGCCAAACCAGGCACATAAACATTCTGTTGAATACCGCCGATGGTAATGGCGTTTCCCTCGACAGAATCAGGAGATTGGAGAACAAGGAAATACTGCTTGCCGGCAGAGTTCTCGAGAGGTGAAAATGTAAAGCTATGCCAGGTTCGGTCTTTTACGGTAGCCGCGTTAAAC
>CAZWZZ010000079.1:0-13521 GCA_964638395.1 uncultured Caldilineaceae bacterium | reverse complement strand
TGGTCTGAGCCGCACCCCCTTCGACAGGCTCAGGACGCGGCCTCGATACGCCTCCCCCCTGGCTTCGGCTACTCGGGATGCTACCTCCTGAAATCTCGCCTAAATTCTGGGACGCACCCCTCGGCGTGGCGGCGCTTTTGGAAAACAACCGTCTTTCCGAGTGGCCTCGCCCCTACGAGACCCGGTATGAATGTCTGGCCGGGGATGACTCAGCGGCCTCACCTCTCTCAGCGCCCCTCAGCGGTTCTCCCCACCGCCCCTCACCAGCGAGGCGAAGCGACCCGCCGGCAGCGCGTGGGCCAATGCCGTAGATTATGGATGAAGAGAGTGGAGCAGTTTCAAAAACTGCTCCACTCTATCTGAATATCCGAATGGGGTGTAAGCGGATTAACAGGATTAATATTTGCCCGAAATCTGTAGCGTGGCTATGATGGCGTATCGTCAAACCATAGATCAGAGATTATATCCAGTAGACCGCAATCGCACCCTTCGATACGACCTCGTCCCTCGGTCTACTCAGGATGCTGCGGTCTACTGATATCGAATTAGACTGATGTCACCCGGTGAGCGCAGGATTTTTAGAATTACAGGATTTTTTATCCTATCATTCAGACCATCCTGCGCTCATTGCCGGGCCAAAAAGAGTCACAGTGAAATCGTAACGCAAAGGATACGCTCAATGAAAGCCATCGTGGTCCAACAGGACAAAAAAGATAACCCCCTCAGTTGGGAGGAGGTGCCGGCCCCGGATTATGGGTCGGCGGAGGTACTGGTCGATATTCAGGCGGCGGCGCTGAACCGGGCCGATTTGATGCAGCGGGCGGGCCACTATCCGCCGCCGCCGGGTGCGCCGGACATCCTCGGCCTGGAGATGGCCGGGGCGGTGGCGGCGGTCGGGGCCAACGTCACCTCGTGGCAGGTGGGGGATCGGGTCTGTGCCCTGCTGCCGGGTGGGGGGTATGCCGAGCAGGTCAACGTACCCCAGGAGATGCTGATGGCCATCCCGGACGGCTGGAGCTACGAGCAGGCGGCGGCGGTGCCGGAGGTGTTCTACACGGCCTACGTCAACCTTTTTATGGAAGCCGGGCTGGTTCCGGGCGAAACGGCGCTGATCCACGGCGGGGCCAGCGGCGTGGGCACGGCGGCCATCCAACTGGTGCGGGAGGCGGGCTGTCGCGTCTTCACCACGGCCGGGCGGGCGGACAAAGTGGCTCGTTGCCGGGAATTGGGGGCGGAGCTGGCCATCAACTATAAGGAAGAAGACTTCGCCGAACGGATCGAGGCGTACACCAACGGGGATGGGGTGGATGTCATTCTGGATATGGTCGGGGCCGATTATCTGGAGCGAAATCTGCGGCTGCTGCGGCTGAAGGGGCGGCTGGTCTTCATCTCGATGTTGAGCGGCGCGAAAACCGAGATCAACCTGGGGGCCTTGATGGGCCGTCGCCTGCGGATGATCGGCTCGGTGTTACGTAGCCGGTCGTTAGAGGAAAAGGTGGAGATCAAGCAGCGCTTTATGGCCCAATTCTGGCCCAAGCTGGTCGATGGCACTATCCAGCCGATCATCGACAGGGTCTACCCCATCACCGAGGCCAACGAAGCCCAGGCCCGGATGGCCAACAATGAGAATATCGGCAAGATTATCTTGAAGGTTGTCTAACCTTTGATCCCAAAATTTCCAAAATATACCCTCGCCTTTGCCCGTTTACCCCAGCAAATGAGCCTCAACTCAGTTGCCTCTCAGAATTTGCTTAGAATTTGACCAGAACATGCCACGATTTTGTGCTAAACTAATAGTACTATGGTCATAGTTAGCCCTGGATAGGAACCGACAAAGGACGATCATAAGGAGGCATGTCGATGTCATTGCAGCCAAGCGATTTATCAGAAACTAATATTTTTCAGATGGCTCCGTTCTCTGCGGACGGTGCCGCCGCCCCAAATCATCAAATCGGCCCAAACGTTGCGCCGCAGGCCGGCCAGGCCAGCCCGTGGGAGCGAAGAAATCGAGAACTCCACGCGCTCTATAATCTGAGTCTGACATTGGGCAGTACGGATAATGTGGACAATATGATGCAAACCATCTATCAAACGAGCCACGACCTGCTCGAGGCGTCGAATTGGGCCGTCGCCTTGTATGACCGGACAGCCCGCACCCTCGACTTCCGCTGGGTCATCGTTGACCGGCAACCGGTCGCCTCCTTTCAGGTCAACCCCACGGCGGAGGAGGGGCTGGCCTACCACGTCCTATCCACACAGGCCCCCCTGTTGCTGACCGATACCGAGGATGTCGGGGTGAGTATCGAGACCGGCCATCTCCGCCCGGAGCAGCCGATTCGGGCCTGGTTGGGCGTCCCCATCAGCCACCCGGCCCGACCGGAGGCCGAGCCGTTGGGTGTTATCACCGTGTGGCGGTATGATGCCCAAGCCCTGACCGATCACGACCTATGGTTACTGTCGGCCCTGGCTAACCAGGTCGCTGTAGCCCTCCGGCAGCAGACGGGCCTGCCCCCGGCTGAACAGCGCCCCACAGTCCCCAGCCAGCCTGCTCTCCTGGAGGTGGTCACTGAGTTAGCCCGGCTGCTGATTTCGCCGGTTCCGTCCGACGCGGTGCTGAACCGGATGATGGTAGAGATCGAGCGTTTGCTGGACATCGAGCGGGGCTGGTTATTGCTGACCGACGCGGCCACGGGAGATTTGACGCTCCGTTGCGATTTGAAAACGGCCAAGCATGGGGGCACGCACGAGGCGCTACGTATTCCCCGGGGGCAGGGGGTGGCCGGACGGGTGGCCCACAGCGGGCGACCGGTGATGTTGACCGAGGTAGACGCCCACACCCGCAACGTGCTGGGCGTGCCGGTCACACTCCACGACCAAACTGTCGGCGTGCTGGTGGTGATGAATAAGCGCCAGGGCCATTTCGTCCAGGAGGATGTCCAGACGCTCAAGAGGCTGGCCACGTATGCGGCCATTGCCCTGGAAAATGACCAGCTTCAGAACAATGTTTTTGCTGAACAGGATCGGTTGATGGATTTGGAGGAGCAGGTGCGGCAGGAAGTGGCCCGCGATCTGCACGATGGGCCGGTACAGAAGGTGAGCGCGATGGTGATGCGGACCGATTTTTGCCAAAAGGCGCTCTCGCGGGACCCGGCCCTGTTAGAGGCGGAAATCGCCACCCTCAAGGAGTTGGGGCAGGCGGCCATTCACGAAATGCGGACGCTGCTGGTTGAATTGCGCCCGCTGGAGCTGGAACAGCACGGCCAGGGCTTGATCGCGGCTCTGCGGGTCTTTCTGGAGCGGCGTCAGCGAGAAGTGCGGGGAACCCGCTTGAGCCTGACTTGTAGCCCGAACAAGCACCTCTCTCGTCAAGACCCGCAGGTGGAGAAAACCATCTTTACGATTGTCCAGGAGACGGTCAACAACGCCCTCAAACATGCTCAGGCCAGGGAGATTCGGGTGGAGATTACCGAAAACCCCGACACGATTGGAGCGGTCATCAGCGACGATGGCCGGGGGTTTGATGTGGAGCAGGTGATGACCACCTACAGCCACCGGGCCAGCCTGGGTATGCTCAACATCCGGGAGCGGGCCGAAGCGGCCGGAGGAACGATAGACATTCAATCTAAACCGGGCCAGGGCACGCACATCACCCTCGCCATTCCCAAAACCAGAGCCGACCGCCTCCGCAAGCGGTCTACTACCGGCCGCTTGCGTCTGCCCTCGAAGATGGGCCGGGGAGACGAGGCGTAGATTAAGAGACAATCTCATTCCTTGAATGACATTGTCTACCGGGCTGCGGCCCGCTCCAGCGGCGGCGTAGATGTCGCGTGAATCGGCTCGGCCTCACCGATCAGATTCTCGGCGATTTTGGCCGAGGACAACACCCCCGGCAAACCTGCGCCGGGATGGGTCCCCGCGCCGACGAAGTAGAGGTTCTCGAAATCCTCGGAGCGGTTGTGGGGCCGGAACCAGGCCGACTGGGTCAGCGTCGGCTCGATGGAAAAGGCCGAACCGAGGTGGCTGTTGAGGGTGTTCCGGAAATGGAGGGGGTCGATGTAATGCTCGGCGATGATATTTTCCTGCAAGTCGGGCAGGTAGTTGTCCTCTAAAAATTGGATGATCGAGTCCCGGTAAGGCTTGGCTGCCGTCGTCCAATCGACATCGCCGCCGAGATGGGGCACGGGCGACAGCACGTAGAAGTTCTCACACCCCTCCGGCGCAATCGACGAATCGGTGATGGTCGGCATATGGAGATAGAGGGAGAAATCATCGGCCAGAATCTTTTTCTTGAAGATGTCATCCAGCAGCGCTTTGTATCGTTTTCCCAAAATGATGTTGTGGTGGGCCAACCCGGTGTTGGTGTAGCGCCGCTTGGTGCCGAAGTAGATGACGAAGAGGGACATACTGTATTGCATTTTCTCGATCTTGCGATTGCTGTATTTGCGGCGATACTGTTCGGGGATCAGGTGGCGATAGGTGAAGGCCACATCGGCGTTGCTGACGATGTCATCGGCCTGATGGATGCTGCCATCGGCCAGACGGATGCCTGTGACCCGCCGCCGGTCGTTAACCAAAATCTCCTCCACCTCGGCGTTCAGGTGGATCGTGCCCCCCAACTCCTCAAACAGACGGCCCAGCCCGGCCACAATCGCCCCGGTGCCGCCTATGGCATAATGGATGCCCCACTCCCGTTCCAGGTAATGGATCATCGCGTAGATCGAGGGGGAGTCGAAGGGATTGCCGCCAACCAGCAGCGGATGGAAGGAGAAGCAGCGGCGTAGAAACTCATTCTTCACGAATTGCCCGGCGTAACGGTAGACGCTCAGATAGGATTGCAGCTTGATGAGATCCGGGGCAACCTTGAGCATATCCCAGAAGGAGAGAAACGGTTTATCGGCCAACTCGATGAAGCCTTTCTCGAAGATAGCTTTGGTGGTGCCCATAAATTTTTGATAGCCCGCTTTGTCTTCCGGGTTCCACTTCTCGATCTGATCCAGAATAAAGGCTTCGTCGCCATTGTAGTCAAACTGGCGGCCTTCGTGATTGTAGATGCGGTAGTAGGGGTCGCACGGCACAAACTCGAAGTAATCCTCCCGTCGCCGGCCCGCCGCCTCAAAAATTTCGTCGAAGAGGAAGGGGGCGGTGATGACCGTCGGCCCGCCGTCAAACTTAAAGCCGTTCATCTCATAAACATAAGCTCGACCGCCCAACTTGTCCCGCTTCTCGAAAAGCTCGACCTGATACCCCTTGGCCGCCAACCGGATCGCGGTGGCCAATCCGCCAAATCCGCTACCAATAACGATAATTTTTTTTGTTTTAGACATTGTTCATTCCCTCTCTATCGGAGATTAGGAGTTTAGAGATTGGGAGATTTTTCAATCTTCTGATTTCTCCATCTCTATCAACACAACTCACAGAAAATTTTGTTATGTTTCGCAGTATGACAGCCAAACATTAAAATATCTATAAGAATACCACCTCTTTTTAATGTTTTGTCAAGGTTTTGTAAATAAAATATTGACGACAAAGAGGGGATATGCTACTATTCTCTCTCAACCCATCCAACGAAAGAGTATTCTATGACCTACTTTGGCTTTCTATTCATCTTTTTAGGTATCCCGCTTGCCCTGCTGACTTGGGCGACGTGGCGAGATGCTCGCCGGGGGGTATCGCTGCCGTTTGAACTAACAAATTGGACGCCGGCCCTCATCATCGCCGCCCACATCGTTGTCGCGGTGCTGTACACGACACCCTGGGACAACTACCTGGTGGCGACACGGGTTTGGTGGTACGATCCGGCCCTGGTGACGGGTATCGTCCTGGGCTGGGTTCCTCTGGAAGAGTATCTCTTTTTTGTGGTTCAAACCTTGATGACCGGTCTCTGGATTTTCTACCTGGCCCGCCGCTACGCGCCGAGCGACCCGGCCCCGGCCCGCCCCCGGCTGCGTCTTTTCTCGACGCTGGCTGTTTTTCTGGTCTGGCTGGGTTCGGTGGTCATCCTCGTCAGTGGGTGGTTGCCGGGAACCTATCTGGGCTTGGAGTTGAGTTGGGCCTTGCTGCCGGTTATGCTCCAACTCGGCTTTGGCGCGGATATCTTGTGGCACCAGCGCCGCCTGGTGTTCTGGGGCATCCTGCCGACGACGCTCTACCTCAGCGCCGCCGATGCCCTGGCCATTAGCAGCGGCACCTGGACGATCAACCCGGCCCTCTCTCTTCAATTTTATCTGGGCGGCGTGCTGCCCGTCGAGGAACTCATCTTCTTTTTCCTGACCAATACGCTGGTCACGCTGGGCGTGACCCTGGTCGCCGCCCGCCAGAGCCAGCGCCGGTTCGATGCCTTTCTGGCCCGCCTCCGGCTGGCTGCCGGTCGTAAACTATCGAGGCAGAGCTAATGCTGCGTGATCTCAAAGCCTTTCAAGGCGAAGAACACAAAGCCTTCTTATGGAACGGCGGGACACCGGCTGCCCTATTCGTCCACGGCTTTCCCGGCACGCCCGCCGAACTCCGGCCGCTGGCTCGCTCTCTCCACCAACAGGGGTGGACGACGAAGGGGTTGCTGCTGCCCGGCTTCGGCGCGGAAATCGACCAACTGGCTGAGCAAGACAACGCCGCCTGGGTAACGGCCATTATGGTCGCTCTGGAAAATTTAGGCAAACAGCATCGCCCTGTCTTGCTCGTTGGCTACTCGATGGGCGCGGCTCTGGCTATGCAGGCGGCCACAGAAACGCCGACGCCGCTGTCGGGCCTGGTGCTGTTGGCTCCCTTTCGCCGTCTGGGGACGTGGTGGCAGCAACTCATCGGGATGTTGCTCTCGCCATTTTTTCGCCAGGTTCGTCCTTTCGAGAAAACCGACTTCTCCGACCCGGAGGTGCGCCGCAATACGGCCAAGTTTCTGGGCGGCGTCGATCTGGATGATCCCGCCGTGCAGGAATCGCTACGGCAGTTGACCGTCCCGACCCGCATCTTCAGCGCGTTGCACCAGGCGGGTCGCCTCGGCCATCGGGCGGCTTCCCACCTGACCGTGCCCGGTCTGGTCATCCAGGGCACGCAGGATGAATTGGTCTCGCCCCGGCACACCCGCGCCCTGCTGCAACAGTTGCCGGGACCGCTACGCTATCTTGAAGTCGAGAGTGACCACAACCTGCTCGATCCTGATAAAGCGGCCTGGCCCCATATCGAGCAGGCAGTGTTGACCTTTGCCCGGCAGTTGCTCATCGAAAGGAAGCATGATGTTTCGTCTAAATAGTCTACCCCGGCGATATTTTCAGGGCACTGCCCTTGACCTGACCCGCTTCAACCCGTTCCAGGTCGGCCTTTTCCTCCTCTGGGTGGTGACCCTCATTAGCCTGCCCATCGTTAAAACGGTCTGGGGTGGGCCGGCTGTAACCTGGGGCGTGGCCCTGGGCGTTATTTTTCAGGCGGTGTTGGTCTTGGCCATTTTGGGACAGGCTTGGGGCGCGGCGCGAACCGCAAGCGCGGCAGGGATTGTGGCCCTGGTCGGCTTCATCAGCGAGGCCATCGGCACGGCGACCGGCTGGCCCTTCGGCGCGTACCATTACACCGAACGGCTCCAGCCCCAACTGGCCCACGTGCCGCTGCTCATTCCCCTGGCCTGGCTGATGATGCTGCCCTCGGCCTGGGCCGTGGCCTGGCTCATTAGTGGCGGGCGCTCCCGGTTGGCCTTCATCGGCCTGAGCGCCCTGGCCCTGACTGCCTGGGATCTCTTCCTCGACCCGCAAATGGTGGCCTGGGGCTTCTGGGTCTGGGATCAGCCGGGCGGCTACTTCGGCATCCCCTGGCTCAACTTCTTCGGTTGGGCACTGACGGCCACGGTGATGACCGCCCTGGTCCGCCCCGAAAATTTACCCGTGCGCCCCCTGCTGTTGATCTATATCATTACCTGGCTGTTGGAAACCATTGGCCTCCTTTTCTTCTGGGGCCTACCGGGGCCGGCCCTGGTCGGCTTTGTGGGGATGGGGAGTTTTGTACTGTTAGCCTGGCGCAACGTAATTTTGACGGAGGGTCATATCCCCAAGAAATTTGGTTGAGAACGTCGTAAAACGTGAAACGTGAGAGGTTGTTTTGTCAAAATCTGTAGTAGGCTGACACATCTTGAACAACAACACTACAGCGGATTAAGAAAAGAACGGATAGAAAAGGCGTGCCATCCGCTATTTTCTAAATCCGTTGTAGTGTTTAGACTGTGCAAAATGTCGTTGACCCTTACATTGTTTTGTCAAAATCATTACGTACAGCGTAAACAAAGTAATTGGAAGTTTGGGTATGTCATTCTGAGCGGAGGAACGGAGCGAAGAATCCCCGCAGGCGTGGGCAAATAGAGCGGTTCGGTGGTCAAAAATCGCTTTGGCCCCGCCACTCAGCCCGATTTTGTGTCCTCATCTGGATTCTTCGCTATCGTTCAGAATGACATAAAACTTGATTTACGATGTATTACGTTTTGCGCCTTACGTTTTACGAGGTGACGTTGCTCAACCTGGCGGGTAAAAAAAGTGTCAACTTATTTTGAACCATCCCGTTTTCGAGGAGTAAGCGCATGACAATACTCATCTGGACAATTTTCGCTTTCATCAGCGGCTCGATCCCCTTTTCCGTGCTTGTGGGACGGGTCGCGTTGCGGTCGGACATCCGCCACTATGGCGATCACAACCCCGGCGCAACCAACGTGGTCCGGGCCGGGGGTATGGGCTGGGGGGTGCTGGCGGCCATCTTAGATATGCTCAAGGGGGGCATCCCGGTCGGTCTGGCCTGGTACTTTGGCGGCGTGAGCGACTGGGCGCTGGTTCCGGTTATGTTGGCTCCGGTGCTGGGCCACGCCTTCTCGCCGTTCCTCCACTTTCGGGGGGGCAAAGCCATTGCTGCGACCGGCGGCGTCTGGGGTGGTTTGACCTACGGTTTGGCCACGGCTGCCCTGGCCGCTTTTCTGTTCGTGGGATATCTTTTCTTGAAGCTCGATGGCTGGGCCGTTCTGTTTGGGATGGTCGCTTTCCTGGTCGTGTTGCTGATGCTCGGCAGCCATCCCAGCCTGTACGCTGTCTGGATCGGCAATTTCCTCATCCTCGCTTACAAACATCGGGATGACCTGACAAAAATGCCGGGCTTACGCCCCTGGCTACGGCGGGTGGTCGGCTGATGCTCATTATCACCCTGTTTATTACCCTGACCCTGATCGGCATGGCCGGCATTGCGGTGGTCAATGCCCTGGTTTTTCCCCGGTTGGGGGCGTCTTTACCCCAACCATTCAAGACCAACGGTGACTCGTCAGCCAAAAAAATCGACGATGGCCCCCCCCCCTCCCTCTCCATCCTCATCCCCGCCCGCAACGAGGCTGAGGTCATCGAGGCCACCGTCCGTCACCTGCTGGCCCAAACCTACGTTAATTTTGAACTGATCGTCCTTAATGACCACTCCACCGATGATACCGCGACCATTCTGCAAACTATCCAGGCCGAAGACTCGCGGCTGCGCGTCATCGACGGGCAGCCGTTGCCGGAGGGTTGGCTGGGCAAAATGTGGGCCTGTCATCAACTGGCCCGGGCCGCGCAGGGCGAGTGGCTCATTTTCACCGATGCCGACGTCCGCTGGCAGCCGGAGGCCCTGACCGCCCTCGTTGCGGAGATGAGTTGGAGCCGGGCCGATCTGTTGACCATCTGGCCGACGCAGCAGACCGACAGTTGGGCCGAGCGGCTGGTCGTACCGTTGATGGCGCTGGTCGTCATCGGCTATCTGTCGCTACCGTTCGTTCATCACACCCCCTGGTCGATGTTTGCCGCCGCCAACGGGCAATGTTTGGTCTTTCGGCGGCGGGCCTATGACAAAATCGGTGGTCATCGCACTGTTTGGGATGAAGTGTTGGAGGATGTGGTCATGGCCCGCCGGATCAAGGCCCACGGCCTGTGGCTACGGATGGCCGACGGCGCGGGCTTGATCGGCTGCCGGATGTACCGTGACTGGCCGACGGTGCGGGACGGCTACGCTAAAAATATTCTGGCCGGGTATGGCGGCAACATCATCTTCCTCGGCCTGGCTGCGCTGTTTCATTGGCTGGTCTTTCTGTGGCCCTGGCTATGGCTGATTCTGGGCGCGTTTGACGTGGCCACCCTCGGCTGGCCGGCCTGGCCCCTGATTTTGATCGCCCTGGGCCTCACCCTCCGCGCCCTGACCGCCGCCGTCACCCGCCAGCGGCTCGGCGACGCCCTGCTGATGCCCCTCTCCGTGCTGCTGATGACGGCTATCGCAGGCCGGGCGGTCTGGTGGCAGTGGCGGTATGGCGGGCCGCGTTGGAAAGGCAGAGTGTTGAAGCGGAAGGCTGGAAGATTGGGAGGCTGGAAGGGTGCTTCTGTCCAATCTTCCAATCTTCCAACCTTCCAACCTTCCAAAATATCTGAAACTCTTGAGAAACGTGATCTATGACCAAACCCATCATTATCATCGGGGCGGGTATTGGCGGCTTGAGCGCGGCCATTCGGTTAGCGGCTGCCGGGCGGCGGGTGATTGTCTACGAGCAGAATGAGGCCATCGGCGGCAAGATGAGCCAGGTTTGCGAGCGGGGCTTTCGCTGGGATACCGGTCCCTCGGTGATTACGATGCGGGCCGTTTTTGAAGAGCTATTCGCCGCCGCCGGGCGGCGCCTGGAAGATTATCTGACTCTGCTGCCGGTCGAGCCGCTGACCCGCTACTTTTATCCCGACGGCGTCATCTTCGACGCCAGCCGCGATTTAGCCAAGACCACGGCCCAGATTGCTGCGTTGGAGGAGCGGGATGTGGAGGGGTATCTGGCTTATCTGGCCTACGCCGCCCGGATTCACCGCCTGACCAGCCCCGTTTTTATCTACGACGAGCCGCCCAGTTGGCGCAGCTTTCTGCGCGTGCCGCCCACCCACGCTCTGAAAATCGACGGCCTGCGGAAAATGGATACGGCCATTCGTTCCTTTGTCCGCTCGCCCCATCTGCGCCAACTGCTGAACCGTTTCGCCACCTACGTGGGGGCCAGCCCCTATCAAGCCCCGGCCACCCTCAACGTCATCGCCCACGTCGAGCTGACCGGCGGCGTCTGGTATCCGCAGGGGGGCATTTACACCATCGCCCAGGCATTGGCTCGGCTGGCCGAAGAGCTGGACGTCGAAATCCACACCGGCTGCCCCATCGAGCAGATACAGCTCAATGGCTCCCAGGTGCAGGGCGTTGTTTTGAAAAATGGAACCCGGCAGTTAGCCGAGGCCGTCATCGCCAACGTCGATGTGACCACCGTCTATCAAAAGCTGCTACCGCCGACCATCGCCACGCCCCGCCGCCTGGATCGACTGACCCGCTTCGAGCCGTCCTGCTCCGGCTTCATCCTGATGCTCGGCCTCAACAAACAGCATCCCGACCTGGCCCACCACAACATCTTTTTCTCTGACGATTACCCCGGCGAATTCGCCGACATCTTCGAGCGGGGCCTCCCCCCCCAAAAGCCGACCATCTACGCCGCCATCACCTCGAAAACCGATCCCGACCACGCCCCGCCGGGTCACGAAAATTGGTTCATTTTGGTCAATGCGCCGCCCGTCGGCTCCAAATTCGACTGGACGTCACAAGCGACGGCCTACCGGGACCGGGTTTTGGATTATCTGGCCGAGTTCGGCATTGATATTCGGGAAAACATTGTCGTCGAACGGATGATGACTCCGGCGGATTTGGCCCGTCACACCGGAGCCTGGCGGGGGGCGCTGTATGGCGCTTCCTCCAACTCCCCCTGGACCGCCTTCCGCCGCCCGAACAACCGCGCCCGCGATGTGCGCGGCCTCTACTTCGCCGGGGGCACGACGCATCCCGGCGGCGGCGTGCCGATGGTGACGCTATCGGGCAAGGTCGCGGCGGGGATGGTGTTGGCGGATTTTGGGTGAGTTGGCTGGGGGGTGAGGCGTTCGGTGTAAGCAAGCATCAGAGATGGTTTTAGGAGAAATTAGATGCAGCACATAGTGACATTGCTGTTTTCAAAAACAGCTTACTTATAATCATCCAACCAATTCCTGACCTCCTGCTCATCCCGCTCGTCCGCCCAATCCTTTTCATCCTGCTCATCCCGCAGACGCTCCAGAAGGGGCCGAAATTCGACATCGTTGGCCCTGGCAGCGACATCCCCGGTGGTGA
The DNA here is from genome assembly GCA_964638395.1 of uncultured Caldilineaceae bacterium. Taxonomy (GTDB): domain Bacteria; phylum Chloroflexota; class Anaerolineae; order 4572-78; family J111; genus CAZWZZ01. The sequence goes on along the minus strand of CAZWZZ010000079.1, from coordinate 1,368 downwards.
TAATCACTCCCAGTGCCTCCTCGATCATCGCCCGAACCGACTCCGGCGGGGCTTCTTCGGGATAGTATGCCCACTCTTCGTGGGCCTGCTCCAGATCGATAATGATCCGGGCGATGGTCTCCGGCTGGAGGTGGCGTAATAATTTTCCAAAGTTATCCCAATTCATTTGAGCCTCCTGTAGCGTCTAAAACTGAATCTCCGCAATCTGGTCCCACTCCAAATCGGTCACATCCAACGTGACCTGCGGTTCCTCCTCCAGCGCCACCAACGGCCCGGCGGTGATGCCCCGGTCACAGAAAGAGCGGTAGACGCAGTGGCGGCACGGTTTCCGCTCTCGTACCAGGGGAAAATCGCCGGACTGGCTGCGCCGTTCGATCTGCGCGATCAGGCCGCTCAAAAAATCCTCATCCTCCCGGAACAGAGCCGCGTCGTAGGCGAACCGTTCCGGGGTGTCAGGGGCGACGGGATACCAGTACATCATCTCGATGCTGGCCGGCTCGATAGCCTGGCCGCCGTTGAAGGCGCTGCCGGCGGTGGCCAGCAGGTAGCGGTAGACGCGGGTCTGGATGCGCTCGGCCAGGCGGCGGCGGGGTGGTTTCTGTTGGGCCGTTTTCCAGTCGATAATCAAAAAGGTGCCATCCGGCTGCACGGCCAGGAGATCGAAACGGGCCAGTAGTCGATACCCGGCCAGCGGCGTGGAGAGGGCCAACTCCGGGTGCAGTGTAGCCCCGCTCAGGTCGGGCCGGTGATCGAGGTAGCTCTGCCACCAGCGTTGGAGGTCCGGCTCGGCCTCGGCCAGGCTCTCGGTCAGCCGCCCGGCCTCCAGGCCGAGGAGGTGCTGGTGAACCAGGCGGTGGAAATCGCTGCCCAGCCGGGCCAGCCGCTCCGCCTCCCGGATCGGCTGCGACTCCACGGCGGGCCAGCGCAAATGGTGGAGATAGCGCAGCTCGAAACGGCGGGCACAGGTCTCGAAATCGTGCAGACTGCTCTGGCTAAATTGAAAGTCGGGCGGTAAGGTCATAACGATGCCTATGGGTGATCTACTGCTTAAATTTCAAAGAGTCCTCTTGTCACTCCGTAAAGCGTAAAGCGTGAAACGTAAAATGCTTTTATAGCGCAACGTTCTTACGTTTTGCGCTTTACGTTTTACGGACGTGCTGTATTATACCGAACCTCGCCTTGATTGGCGAGTTGAGAGGCAGGCCACAACCCCGGCTTAAGGTTTTATTGTTTCCTAACGGCGCATCCTGGTGTATAGTTAGACTATCAGTAGATCGCAACCGCACCCTTCGATACGCCTTCGTTTCACTCCGGCTACTCAGGATGCTGAGGTCTACTGACTATATGACTACTGCCAGGAGGCAACCC
>CAZWZZ010000078.1:0-13567 GCA_964638395.1 uncultured Caldilineaceae bacterium | reverse complement strand
TCCAGGACGAGGTCGGCGTCGCCGGGGTTGGCCTGGCCGGTTTCGATGCGGTGCAGGATTTCGGCCTGGCGTTGGGTGCCGATCTGGCAGGGGTAACATTTACCGCAGCTTTCGTGGGCAAAAAAGCCGCCGATGCTGGCCAACACGCCCCGCATATCCACGCTGTCATCGAAGACGATGACCGTCCCCGCGCCGATGGTGCCGCCCATCTCTTTGAAACTCTCGAAACTGAGCGACACATCCAGATGCTCCGGCAGGAGAAAGGTCCCCGCCGCGCCGCCGGTCAGGATGGCTTGCAGCTTGCGCCCCTCGAATAAGCCGCCGGCCAAATCCTCGATCAGATAACGCAGCGGTACGCCAAAGGAGACCTCATAGACGCCCGGTCGTCGCACCGAGCCGCTGACGGCGAAGAGCTTCGTCCCCGCCGACTCGTGCGTACCCAGCGAGTGGTACCAGGCCCCGCTGTGAATGATGATCGGCGGTACTTTGGCCAGGGTCTCGACGTTGTTGATGACGGTCGGGCGGCCCCACAAGCCGCTGGTGGTGGGGAAGGGGGGCCGCAGGCGGGGAAAGCCGCGCTTGCCCTCGATAGCCTCCATCAGGGCCGTCTCCTCGCCGCAGATGTAGGCCCCGGCTCCACGCCGCACCCCAATCCGGCAGGTGACACCGCTGCCTTGAATATTCTCGCCCAGCCAGCCGGCCTCTTCCAGGGCGCGAACAACTCGCGTAAAGCGGCGGTAGATTTCGTGATGCTCGCCCCGAATGTAGATGAAACCCTGCTCGGCCTCGACCGCGTAGCAGGCGATGATTAACCCTTCGATGATCCGAAAAGGGTCGCCATCCATCAACATCCGATCCTTGAAGGCCCCGACCTCGCTCTCATCGGCGTTGCAGATGACGTGGCGCGGGCCGGGTGGGTTCGAGGCGGTATATTGCCACTTCAGGCCGGTCGGAAAAGCGGCCCCACCCCGGCCTACCAGACCGCTGGTTTTAATCGTTTCGATGACCTCGGTCGGGGTCATCTCAAAGAGGACCTTCCGCAATCCGGCCAGCCCCCCCTGCGCCCGGTATTCGGCCAGGCTTTCGGGATCAACAGAATTGACGTTGGCCAGGGCGACTTTAATCAGGCCGCCGATTTTGTTCTCTCGCTGGCGATGGGTGGGTTTGTTTTCGAGCAGCGTCTCCAGCTTGTCCGGGGTCAGCTCGAAGTGACGGGTTTCATTGACCAGGGCCGCCGGGGCGTGGTCACACAGGCCGAGGCAGCGCACCGGCTCGATGGTGTATTCGCCGTCGGCGGTGGTCTGGTTCGGCTCGACGCCTAGCTGTTGACACAGGGCTTCCTGCACAGCGGGGCCGCCCCGAATGTGGCAGGAGGCATCCTCGCAGAGGCGGATGATTTTGCGACCAACCGGCTCGGTGTAATACATCGTGAAAAATTCGGTCACGCCATAGACATCGGCCAGAGGCAAATCGAGGGCGTGGGCGATGCGGCTGACGACGGGGCGGGGCAGCCAGCCGCCGTAAATCTTCTGGGCTTCGTGCAAAAGTTCCGGCAGCAGCGATTGAGCGGGCACGTTATGGCCCCAAATCGTTGACCGCTCGGCCAGCAGTTTCTCCAGCGCCACATCCTCCGGCGCAGCCCCGCCAAATTCCTGCCACAATTGGTCAACCCAGGCGGTCAGATCGCCGTTAGTATCAATCTCAGGCCGCAACGAGAGGTTATATTTGCGGTTCCAATCCAGGTCGGTCAGTTGGTCGCCGTGAAAGCGTTGTTGGTCTTTGAGCCGTTCGGCTTGAAAGAGGGGATAATCGGTCAGCAAGGTCAGGCGGGGAGCCAGCGCGGTTGGGTCGAGGCCGGGCACGTCAGTCCCCTCTTGGAGACCGGCTTCGATCCAATGGTCTGAGCGGAGAAGGCCCTGTTGGGCGTTGTGAAGGAAGATGCGGAGCCAAAACAGGCTGGCCCGGCTGACCCGCTCCTGGCGAAGATCTTCAGCAAATTTCTCTAAGGTCTGCATAATTGCCTCGTTGCAAAAAAATTTTGTTGGCAAGGGGAGTATGGTAACTCAAAGCGAGAGTGAGGTCAAATAATTAGCGTGTGTCCAAAATGAGTTGGGTTAAAATACTACATCGAATTGAGGAAAGAAACGAATAGCGAACACCGCTATTTATCAAGGGATAGGTTATCACGGATTTCATTCCAATCCACGACAGGCCAGAAAAAAATATCGAAAGGAGTCCAGCTATGCCAGGGTTTATCGGTCAGGAGCAGATAAGCGTTTCGCAAATCAATGATCGTTGTTCCGGCGTACAGCCCCATCACCAATGAACTGACCAGCCAGAAGCCAAACCAGAAAAAGGAGCCGTTTTGGAGAGCCTGGCCGTAGGTAAAACCGGCCAACAGCGTGCTGCCCAAAAAAGCGATGCTAAACAGGCCAAAAGGGAATAACATCCCGACCAATCGCTCCCGCCGGGTGATCGACCCCAGCGGGGTGACGGAACGGCTGCCCCACCGATAGCGGCAGGTTTTACCCACCATCCGATAGCCAACCACGTGGAGCAACTCGTGAGGGATCAGAAAATACCCTTCCACCCTTCCAAACTTCCAGCCTTCCACCCTGCCAACCTCCTAATTCTTCACCTTCTTCGGCAACTGATTTTCCACATACTTCTTCCCGGCCTCCGTCAATTTGAGGTTATTATCCCCATCAACTTCGATCCAATCCCGACGGGTCAGGGTGTTCTCGATGTTGAGCGGAGCGCGGAACTTGACGGCCCGGTAGCAGGTGTAGATGTGGTCCGGCGTTACCTTATCCAATTTGAGCATCTGGCGCAGGAAGTAGATGAAGACGATGTTCCGCTCTTCATTAGTGATCGGAAATTTGGTGTCCATAAATTCGACCAGAGAAGGGTGGCTGTCCGTTGCTTCCAGGGTCAGGCCGTCGATGTAGGTGTAGGTGGGTGGCTTGGGCGGGGTCGGTTTAGGCGGGGCCTCCTCTTTTTCGGTCCCCGTGGCGGGAGCTACTTTTTCCGTTGTTGCCGTTGATTTCTTGGCCGAGGCTGTGGTTTTGCTGGTTTTGTTTGTTGTCGTCTTCGATTTTCGGCTGCGGCGCGTCCTTTTGGAGGCCGTCGTCCCCTCCTCCTCATCCTCGATTCCGGCGAAATGGGTCTTGAAATCGCTATAGATAGTGCGGACAAAGGCTTCGCTACCCTCTACTTCCAGCAGCCCTTGGGATAGATCAATTTTTAGCTTTGTGGTCATTGTTTACTCCTGAATAATAGCCCTAACCACAAAAATTATAACATATTCCGGGGGAATATAACAGGGGCGGCTAAAAAAAAGCATTTCAGTTCGGGCATATTTTAGCTGGTAGACTTACGCAGTTTGTTTGTAGGCGGTTTGTAACCACCGTATTCGAGGGCTACAAAACCCGTAGCAGCTTGAAATCGTCACACAGTTTTGAATATCAGTAGACCGCAATCACAGCGATAGGAACAACGATTTTCCAGGAGAAGCCCAAACGTTGCTTGACCATCTCCCAAAATCAGAGGCACCAGCAGGCCATAGGACACATGACCGAACCCAGCACTGGTTATCTGTCCTACTTAAGAACTCACCAAACAACCGATGTGTGACTTAAGATTCTCCGCTACAATAATGAAGATTAGCGAAGCTATAGCCCAGGTCTTGGGAAATCGGGATATACCGAGGAGGATTCGGGGGCAATCCCGTGCCCTTCCTCGGACTGATTTCGAGTCAACCACAGTTGACTGTTGACTTACCCAGGCAATGGAACAGGAGAGGTTAAGGCGATGGGGATTCAGATCAAAACGGGTCAGGAAATGGATAAATCTACCACCCCCAATCAGGAAAGCACCTTAGCGACGAACCAAGGCTTATCTGAAACAGAAGTACGCGCCCGCCGCCAACAGGGCCAGGGCAACGATGTCGAGCTATCTACCAGCCGTTCTCTCAAGGACATCATCCTGACCAACGTTTTCAACCCGGTCAACGTGGTCCTGTATGTGATTGGGGCCGGCTTGTTCCTGGTTGGTGATGCCCGCAGCGCCATCGCCACGGTGGGCTTGATTGCCTTCAATGCCGTGGTCGGGATTTTTCAGGAAACGCGGGCCAAACAGCAGCTTGATCAGATCGCGCTGTTGGCCCGGGCCAAAGTGACCGTTCGTCGTGACGGTCAGGAACAAGCGGTTGATCCCGCCGAGCTGGTGCTGGGCGATATTTTGCTCATCCGGGCCGGGGATCAGATTCCTGTCGATGGTCAGATCGTCGGCGAGGGCAAAATCGAGGTGGATGAGTCGGCTCTGACCGGCGAGTCGGACCTGATCGAGAAGACAACGGGGGAGCAGGTCTTATCCGGCAGCTTTTGCGTGACCGGCAAGACTTTGATCGAGGCCACCGCCGTCGGTGAGCAGAGCTTCGCCAACAAACTAACCAAGGATGCCCGCAAGTTCAAACTGGATCAAACCCCGCTCCAGCGGGAAGTCAATCGTTTGCTGCGAATTCTGCTGCTCCTGGTGCTTTTCTTTGGCTTTTTAGCGGTGCTGGCCCTGTTTATCCTGAATCTGCCCGTCAACTTTTGGCTCCAGATCATCGCCGTCATTACCGGCTCGGTCTCGGCGGGGCTGCTGACCTTGATTACGCTGAACTACTCCTGGGGCGCGGTCCGCATCAGCCAGAAGGGGGGACTGGTCCAACAAATCAACGCCGTCGAATCGTTGAGCAACGTCACCATTTTATGCACCGACAAAACCGGCACGTTGACCGCCAACAAAATCAAATATCATGATCTCTTCCCGGTCGGCCTCGACTCGCCAGCCCTGGAGAAGATTGTGGCCGATTTTGCTGCCAGCGCCGGCAGCACCAACAAAACCAGCGAGGCCATCATCGAGGCGTTACCCGGAACCCGGCGCACCGTCTCCGATGAAGTGCCCTTCTCCTCGGCCCGCAAATGGTCGGCCATCGCCTTCGATGAGCCGGCCCTCACAGGGGCTTACGTGTTGGGCGCTTTTGAGATGCTCCGGGATAGGTTTACGATGGAGGAGGCTGCTCGCCAGCAGCTCGAAAGCTGGTCGGATGAGGGCCTACGGGTGTTGGTCTTTGCCGGGAACCGGGAGGTGACCACGCTGCACGATGCCAACGACGAACCGGTGTTGCCCCCGCTGACTCTGCTGGGCCTCATCAGTTTTAGCGATGAATTGCGGCCCCACCTGCAAGAAACGCTTAACTCCTTCACCGCCAACGGCGTCAAGCTGAAGGTCATCTCCGGCGACAACCCCCAAACCGTGGCCGCCCTGGCCAAACAGGCCGGCTTGCCGGGCGACCTGAAAGCGGTCTCTGGCCCGGAGCTGGCCGAGATGTCGCCGGGCGAATTTGCCCAGGTGGCCGGGGAAGCGACCGTCTTTGGTCGTATCACCCCCCAACAAAAAGAGGCTCTGGTCGAAGCCCTGCAAGCACAGGATGAATACGTCGCTATGATGGGGGACGGAGTAAATGACGTGCTGTCGCTGAAAAAATCCAATATGGGCATTGCCATGGAAAGCGGCAGCAGCGCCACCCGCTCTGTGGCAGCGATGATTTTGCTGGGCGACTCTTTCGAGGCTATGCCCGAAGCCCTGACCGAAGGGCAACGTATTGTCAACAGCATTCAGAACATTCTGAAGCTGTTTATGGTCACCGTTTTTGCCCTGATGCTGCTGATTATCGGCATCAGTTTTCTGGGGTTGGGCTTTCCCTTCACCACCCTCCAGACAACGCTCCTCTCCCTATTTTCGCGGGGCATTCCGCCCTTGATTCTGGCTTTGGTGGCCCGTCCTGGCCGGCAGGTCGGCAGTCTCTACAGCAATCTCATCCATTTTACTTTGCCGGCCAGCTTTGTCCTGTTTGTGTTTGGTCTGTTCGTCTACATCGGGGCCTTTTTCTCAATTCAGAACGATCTGGCCCAGGTGGTTGTCACCCCGGAAATTTTGGCCGAACTCCAGCGCTACACCGGCATCACCTATGAGAGCCTAACCGACCAAGAATTTCGTGAAATAGCGACGCTGTTAACCGCACAGACGGCCCTGACCATCTTTTTCATCCTGACCGGCATCTTGACGATGCTCTTTGCCGAGCCGCCGCTGGAGTGGTTCGCCGGGGGCGCTCCCTACCGGGGGAACCGGCTGGTAGGGCTGGCCGCGATTGCCTTATTGGCAGGGTTTTTGGTGGTGCTGCTGGTAACACCATTGAGCGCCTTTTTCCAGCTTGTGCCCCTGCCCTTCCAGTTTTATGGGGTCATTCTGCTGCTCACGGGGGTGTGGCTGCTGCTCCAGCGGACTGTCTGGCGTAATCGCTGGTTCCCCCGCTTTTTAGATATCGACGATTTATTTAATGAGGCAAGCTGAACAACGTGCGTCAAATTTTTGACCTCGAAGCTACGCCGTTGAGCGACAAACGGTACTATCCCCATGACAAAGGTGCTGAACAAAACTATTGGTCCCTACCAACTAATCAAGTTTGTTGAGCGGGATGACCTAACCATCCGTTATCAGGGTTTCCTGCCCTCGATGGATCGCTACGTCACAATTCACGTTCTGCTCCCGGCCCTGACCGCCGATCAAGCCTTTGTTCGCCACTTTCAGCGGGACATCCGGCGGATTGCCTCCCTCCAAAGCCCCCATATTTTGCCCATTGTTGATGAGGGCCGGCAAGAGGGGTTGGTCTATTTCGTCACCCGCTATCCGCTCGGCGACACCTTGAGGGCGTGGCGGCTGGCGACTCGAACGCCCCAACAAAAACTCGACCTGAGCCGCGCCCTGGTCAACGCGGTGGACAGCGTGCATCGACAGGGTCTTGTTCACGGTAATCTAAAATCCTCCAACATCCTGGTCGAGCCGCAGGGCCGCCCTCTACTGACCGGGTTTGGCTTCGCTCAAAAGATCGCCGAAATCACCACGAACACCATCTATACGCATCCTGACCGGGTTCCGGGCCGGGCCGTTGACCAACGAGACGATGTCTACGCTCTGGGCGTCATCTTGCACGAACTCCTACTGGGGGAACCGCCGGTCCAGCCATTTCATCAGCCTCAGAGCCACGTCTCGGCGCTGTCGAGTGAGGTTGCTAACCTTCTTGCCAGATTTAGGCAGTTCCAAATCTGAAAACCTTTTTTATACTACAAAAACTTGGCTTTTCATATTTTATGTATTACATTTATAGGTAAGCCCCTGCTCTATGAGAGATGGCGAATAACTTCGAAAGATCAATCAGAACACTCTGTTCTGACGTTGTAGGATACTGACGATTGACGACCCAAGCCTTACCCTATATTGTGCTGTTGGGTTTTTTCTTTGGCTCTACCTTGATTGCTTCCCGCTTTAGTGTCGGCCAATTTCAGCCCACCACCTATATCGGCCTGCGGATGGTACTGGCTACGGCTTGCCACGCGAGCGTCTATCTCCTGAGCTGTCACCGGCGCTGGCGCTGGCCAACAGATCGCCGGTTGTGGCGGCACGCCGCGCTGCTCGGCTTTCTGGGAACCGCCGTGCCGATGACTTCGATTGTTAGCTCTCTGCAATACCAATCGGCAGGTCTGGCCAGTACGCTGCTGACTGCCGGTCCCGCCGTCACCGTGCTGATGGCCCACTTTTTCTTGAGCGACGAGAAGTTATCACCGAAAAAAAGTGTCGGTGTGTTGTTGGCTTTGGGGGGAGCGCTACTGCTGACCCTGCGGGGGGAGAGCGGTCTACCGGATGTCAGCCGGGGTAGCCCGATTGGCTACGGCCTGATCCTGCTGGCCCTGTTATCCAGCAGCGGCATGACTGTCTATGCCCGCCGCTTTATGCGGGATTTCGATGCCTTTGATGTGGCCAGCATCCGTATGTTTGTGGCCATGCTGGTGGTTATGCCCCTGTCGGCCCTCTTTGTCGGCGTCGATCTAACCCACGTTGATGGCAACGGCTACTTTGCCCTGGTCTACGCTGCCCTGATCGGAACCTTTGGGGGCATGCTGCTGTCGTTCTACAACATCAAACGTTTCGGGGCCACGGCCGGAGCGATGGCCCTCTATGTGCTACCGGTTATCGCCGGCGTCGGCGGGGTGTTGATTTTGGATGAGGAAATTACCCCGTGGATGGTGGTTGGTATGATCCTGATTATCACCGGGATCGCCTTGATTAACCGGACCAGAGAGGCACCCAGAGCGGAGGCCGCCGCGTGATGCAACCGCCAGCCTCTCCCAGAGGCGTCAAGATTGTCCTGACAATCACCGGCTTGACCATCACCTTTCTAGGATTGGTAGCCGGACTTATTTTGATGCTCGGCGTTCTGCTGACCCCCTCGGCCGGAACCGATAGCGCCATCATTGCCGCCGCTTTTATGGCCCTGGGCGGTGTCCTGGGGGGGGCCTTTACCTGGCAGGTGGGCAACGCGCTGCGGGAGATGCCCTCGGCCCGTTTCTGGCTGCCACCTCTCTGGATTTTGCTGCTCATCTTCATTCCGGCCCTCGTCATCGGCCAACTGCTCATCTCCTTCAACCTGTGGCCGATTATCACCTTTCCCCCGGTTCACGTTTTGGCCGCGACGCTGCCCTCGCTGGCGATTTTGGCCATTGTGGGCCGGGTGTTGCGGCCCTTGAAACTGCGCTGGCGGGAAATCATCACCCATCTGGCCGGGGGCGCTTTTCTGGCCACGACCGTCGCCTTCACCCTGGAAATCGTCCTCGGTATCCTGCTACTCTTGCTTGTCTTCGCCATCACTGCCTTCCTGCCCGGCGGCTCCGATCTGATCGACCAATTCATCAGCGATTTTCAGGATGCTACCCTCATCCAAGACCCGGCCAGCCTGTCCGAACTGCTTCTCTCGCCGCCGATTGCGGTGTCGATCATTCTGGTGGTGGTCGTCGTTGCCCCTCTTATCGAAGAATTGGCCAAAGTGCTGGGGGTGATGGCCATGAGTTACCGCCGTCCTATTCCAGCCAGGGCCTTCGTCTGGGGCGTAGCCGCCGGCGCCGGCTTTGGCCTGGTCGAGAACCTGCTGAACACCATCACCGGCCTGGAGATTTGGGCGTTGGTCATTGTGATGCGGGTGGGGGCCACGCTGATGCACTGCCTCAGCAGCGGGCTGGTGGGGCTGGGCTGGCAGAGCTTCCGGGCGGAGGGACGGCTGGGGAAACTACTCCAGGCTTACGGCCTGGGCGTCCTCATCCACGCCGCCTGGAACGGCGCGGTAGTGACCATCGCCGGTTCCGCGCTGATGGCTACTAGCCCGGCCTCGTCGGAAATGATGGAAAGCGTCGGCGGCTGGCTGGTCATCGGGGCGCTCCTCTTCCTGCTTTTCCTGGCCGCCGCCATCACCATTGCCTTTGTCGGCCTGACTTATCGTCTCCGGGACCGGCTGCCCCCTGTGGTGGACGGGACGGGTGGTGATGATGCGGGAACGCCGGATCCTGTGTTGGCTCTACCCTAAGGGGCATCAACCCGCCAGCCACCTAACCTCATAAGGCTGTAGCGTCAATTGCAGCCTATCCCCCTTGACCTCAACCGTTTCGCCCGACAGAATATTCCGTAATGCCTCGCTGTTTATTGTCAAATCGCTTAACGTAGCCGTAAAAACCTGTTCCTGAGCCGTGATGTTGTGCAGGCCCAATACCCGCTCCGAGCCGTCCGGGGCGGTACGCAGCAGGGCGAAGAGGGCGGGTGAGTCGGACAGGATGCGCTGCTCGCCGTTGGGGTGGAAGGCCGGGCGAGCGGCCCTGGCCTTGAGGAGTTCGACGTACCGCCGAAAGATTTGGTTAGAATAGGAATCGGGATTGGCCAGCACCGCCTCCACCTCCGAGCGGAGCCACTTCTCCCGATTGAGAGTCCGGGCGCGGCCCGTCTCGGCAAAGCCGATGCGGTTGTTGTGGGAGCCGAAGAGGCTATGGACGTAAATCCCCGGCACGCCGACCAGGGCCAGCATAATGGCCTGGGAAGCGATAAAGCGGTCGATTTGCACCGCGACCGGCTCGTCACTATCCGGCCTGGAGAGGGCGTCGAAGAGGGTGATGTTCAGTTCGTAGGCGCTCTGGCTGCCGTCGGGGTTGTTTTTATAGCTGACCTGGCCGCCATGTTCGAGCGTTTTCTTAACCAGATGCTCTACCTCTTCCGGGGCGAGGATGCCCTCCACCGGACGAACGCCGATGCCATCGTGGGAGGCGATGAAGTTGAAGAAGGTGGCTGTGTCGGGCAGCGCTTCCAGCTCGGCGGCCCATTGCTGCATCACCGAAGCGTCGCCCGTGTGGAAGGTATGCAGAATTAGCGGCGGCAACGAAAAGTTATAGACCATCTGGGCCTCGTTTTGGCCGTCGCCGAAGTAGGAGACATTTTCTTTGTGAGGCACGTTGGTCTCGGTGATGATGACCACATCGGGGGCGACGACATCCAGCACGGTGCGGAATAGTTGCATAATGCGGTGGGTCTGGGGCAGGTGGATGCAACTGGTGCCGATCTCTTTCCACATATAGGCGATGGCGTCCATCCGAATTAGCTCGGCCCCTTTGGCCACATAAAAGAGCAGCACGTCGATGATTTCCAACAAAACGTCGGGGTTTTCATAGTTGATGTCGATCTGGTCGGCGCTGAAAGTCGTCCAGACCTGTTTCGTACCCTCGTTGGTCTCGACGGGCGTCAACAGGGGCAGGGCACGAGGGCGGGTGACGCCGCTCAGGTCGGTACTGGGGTCTACGGTGATGAAGTAATTCTTGTATTTCGGGTCACCCTGAAGAAAGCCCCGGAACCAGTCACTCTCGGCGGAGATGTGGTTGATGACGGCATCGAACATCAGCCGAAAATTGGCTTCGATGGCGGCCACATCCTGCCAATCGCCAAAATCGGGGTTGACCTGTTTGTAGTCGATGACCGAGAAGCCGTCATCGGAGGAGTAGGGATAGAAAGGCAGAATGTGAACGGCGTTGATGACGCCCTCCAGATTGGCCGCCAACACCTCGGCCAGGCTTTGCAGGGGCGCTTTATCCGGCTCCTGAATTTGATCGCCATAGGTGATGAGGATCGAGTCCCGCTCCGTCACCCGCTGCGCCGGGTCGCCCCCCTGGGCCATATCAGGATGCTGCTGCCGGAACGCTTCCAGCCGAGCGATCAACTGCTCGAAGACGGGGCCGGCGGTAGCCTCACCGTAAATAAAATTGAGATGGTCACGAATGTCCGTTTCTAAGCTCATAAGCATTGGCTCCTTTGAGTGATGCTTTAATTTGATGTATAATCTCGGTGTTAAACACGGAGGTTAACATGAGTGTAAAAACTAAGCGCGTTAATGTCACCTTTCCGGAGTCGTTGTTGGAGGAAATTCAGGAATATGTCCCCCAGCGAGAACGAAATAAGTTCATTGTTGATCTTGTCGAAAAGGAATTGCAACGACTCCGATTGCATAAAGCGATACACGAGTCGGCTGGAGCCTGGTCAGATGAGGATCATCCCGATTTAATGACGGTTGAAGATGTCAATCAATATGTACGTCGGCTGAGAGAGACAGCCATGCCTCGTTCCTGGGATGAAATAGCTGAGGAAGCAAAGGGGAATGACTGATTACCTTTTAGATACAAATGTCCTGATCCTTCACTTCCGAAATCGTCCCAAGATTACAACCCTATTATCTCAATGGGGAGCTACCGGATCGCTATTTATCTCCGTTGTCACCAGAACAGAGATTTTAGCCGGAATGCGTCCCCACGAAGAGCAACGCACAAAGGTCTTATTCAACGCCTTGACAAGCCTCCCCATTGATACAATGATTGCTGATCGGGCCGGACGCTTCATTTATCAATACGCCCGGAAAGGCATTCAGCTTTCGCTGCCAGATGTCCAGATTGCCGCGACGGCTCTGGAGTACGACCTGACGTTAGTTACTACAAATGTCAAACATTTCCCAATGCCCAACTTGAAACTCCAGCCCCTCCAACAGCCTTAATGTACCAAAGGTATTATAATGAAGCAAGAATACAGAGCCTCTTACGCTTCGCCCATCGGCCTGCTCGAAATCTTGGCCACGGAGGAAGCCATTCAAGCCGTTCATTTTGTGGAGGACGAGTCTGCTGGCGACCTTTCAGCAGCGCTGCCTCCTATCATAACCGACTGCCTGACCCAATTCGATGAATATTTCGCGGGCGAGAGGCGCGAATTTATCCTGCCCCTGGCCCCGGCGGGTACCGACTTTCAGCAGCGGGTCTGGCAACAGTTGACGACCATTCCCTTCGGCCAGACCGTTTCCTATCTGGATATTGCCGCCGCCCTGGGCAATGAGAAGGCGGTGCGGGCCGTCGGTCTGGCCAATGGTCGCAACCCCATCAGCCTCATCATCCCCTGCCACCGCGTCATCGGCAGCGACGGGACGCTGACCGGCTATGGCGGCGGGCTGTGGCGGAAGGAATGGCTGCTCAAGCACGAGGGGGCGCTGAATGGGGAGCAATTGGCGCTGTTTTAACCCTTCACACTCCCCGCCGTCAGCCCCTCGGTCAAAAACCGCTCGGCGAAGAAGAAGATGATGATAACGGGCACGCTGATGATGACCGAGCCGGCCATCAGCCACGTCTTGGGAACCTCCTGCGAGTCTAACTGCTGCACCCCCAGCGAGAGCGTCCAGGCGTCGGGCGTCTCCAGCAGCCACAGATAGGCAAAGAGGAACTCATTCCAGGCGATCATAAACACATACAGAGCGACCGAGGCGATGGCCGGGGCGGCCAGGGGAATGGTGATCTTCCAGATGACGCCCAGGCGGGTCAGCCCGTCGATAAGGCCGGCCTCCTCCAGCTCCGTGGGGATCGTCTGGAAATAGCTCCGCAGCATATAGAGGGCCACCGGCAGGGTTTGGGCCAGGTAGACGATGATTACGCCGACCAGCGAGCCTCGCAGCCCCAGCCGGGTGAACACGACGAACAGCGGCACGGCGATAATCACCGCTGGAAAAACATAGATCAGCAAAATACCGTAGGACATCACTCGCCGCCCCCGAAATTCGAGGCGGGTGATGGCGTAAGCGCCGAGGATGCCCAAAATCAGGTTGAGGATAACGGTGGCCACGGCCACGATGACGCTGTTGAAGACGTAACCGCCCAGATTTTGCTCGAACCAGACGCCACGGTAGGTGCTAAAGCTGGAAATCTGCTCCCACGTCGGCAGGGCCACCGGATTTTGCAGGACTTGATCGAGGGGTCGGAAGGAGAGGACGACCATCCAGAAAAAAGGGAAGGCGGTGATGATGAAGAAAAAGGCGATGCCAACAACGCGCAGGACTTTGATCGCTTGCCGTTCAAACTTTTCACGACTCATCAGGCTTGCTCCTCCGTAGCGACGTAGCGGAAGTAAAGCACCAGGAAAAAGGCTAAGACCAGAGCCAAGACCAGGGCCAGCGCCGCCGCTGCGCCGATCCTAAATTCGCCAAATAACAGATCGACGACGCGAATGACAAGCACTTCGGTACCGCCGCCGCCGCCGGTCAACAGAAAAATGTTATCGAATTTATTGAAGGTCCAGATGAAGCGGAGCAGCAGCATCGTGCCGATGACGCCCCGCAGTTGGGGCA
>CAZWZZ010000077.1:0-13627 GCA_964638395.1 uncultured Caldilineaceae bacterium | reverse complement strand
CAAAATCCAATTTCCGGTTTAGCCCGGTCACAGCGATTAATAGAATGAGAGGACGTCGCCAAAGGAGACGCAACACCATCAACATCCACCAAATCTTCATCAGAGAGGAACCGTATCTTGCCGGTTCAACTCCTGACCCGCTGTCATGCAGAGGGAGACCCGTACCACCGCTCCACACTTAATTTGCATTTAATTATTAAATGTTACATTCTAATGTAACCCACTCAGCGTTAAGCCCCCCGCACGGGCCGTAAAAACAGGAGGTCGTTTTGTCCCGCTCACGCAACTTTTTCGCAGTTTTATTCGTTTTCATCTTCGTCTTGTCGGCCTGCAACATTGCCTCGCCCTTATCCTCTGACAACTCAGGCCCGGCAGCCGACGATGAGGCTGATGTGGCTGAAGTCGAGCCGAACGCGAACCCGGAGGCCGAGGTCGCGCTGGCCGAAACGCAGGTCTCCCAGCAAGTTCAGCCTGCAATAGAGACCCTTCCCACCCCACTGTCGCCGGAGATGATCGCCGAAGCGGATGCCGAAGAGCTATTATTCATCAATTTGTACCAACGAGTCAATCCGTCGGTGGTCAATATTCTGGTCACGGTCGATGAAAATCAGGCGATGGTGGGCAACAACATCTTTCCCGCCCAGGGGCAAGGCTCCGGTTTCATCCACGATCAAGAGGGGCACATCGTCACCAACAACCACGTCATCGCCGAGGCGGAATTGATCGAAGTAACCTTCCACGACGGGACGACCGTCCGGGCCGAAATTGTGGGGGCTGATCCCGACAGTGATCTGGCCGTGATTAAGGTTGACGTCAACCCTGATAGCCTAAGCCCAATCACTTGGGGCGATTCCGACGAGTTGTTAGTTGGGCAGCGAGCGGTGGCCATCGGTAATCCCTTTGGTCTGGACGGCACGTTGACCAGCGGCATCATCAGCGCCCTGAACCGCAGCTTGCCCACCGAAAACCGCTTTGTCATCCCCGAAATCATCCAGACCGACGCGGCCATCAATCCCGGCAACTCCGGGGGACCGCTGCTCAATTCGCAAGGGGAAGTCGTCGGCGTCAACACCGCCATCGTGCCCCGGCGCAGCGGCTTCGGCGAGCGTAGTTTCCTCGGCGTTGGCTTCGCCGTGCCCTCGAACCTGGCCAGCCGGGTCGTGCAGGGCTTGATCGACGGCGGGGTTTACCAACATCCCTGGATCGGCTTCTCCGGTAACTCCGTGACGCCTGAAATTGCCGAGGTAATGGATCTCCCCTCTGTCTCCGGCGCTCTGGTGGCCCAGGTCATCTCCGGCAGTCCGGCTGATGAAGCCGGTTTGCGGGGAGCGACCCGTGATTACGAACTGGAAAATGGGACGGTCGTTGAGATCGGCGGGGATGTCATCACCAAGATTGATGATGTCGAAATTGAGATCTTCGATGACCTGCTCTCTTTCCTGAGCCGGTACGGGGAGATTGGCAAAAAGGTAAACCTGACCATTATCCGCAACGGCACCGAGCAACAGGTTGAGTTAACGCTGGGCGCTCGGCCCACAGCGGTTGATGAGTAGGAATATCTAGCGGGGAACCTGATGATGAGCGCGGCAGCGGGCTTCGTATACCTCGCTGGCCCCGACCATAATAATCGGATCGTCATAATGGGCCGGTTGGCCGTCGATCAGGCGTTGGGTGCGGCTGGCCGGCGCGCCACAAACGACACAAATGGCCTGTAGCTTATCGACCGATTCGGCCTGGGCCATCAGCAAAGGCATTGGCCCGAACGGTTCGCCCCGAAAATCCATATCCAACCCGGCCAGGATGACCCGGTGGCCATCATTAGCCAGTCGCTCACACAAATCGGCTACCGCCCAATCGAAAAATTGCACCTCGTCAATGGCCACCACCCCGGTATCCGCTTCGAGATAGTCGGCAATCTCAGCGGCGTTTCTAACCGTCAGGGCCTGGTGATGACTGCCGCTGTGGGCACTAACCTTGTCGGCTTTGTAACGAGTGTCGATAGTCGGCTTGAAAACCTGCACTTTCTGTTTGGCGATCTGCGCCCGCACCACCCGCCGGATCAACTCCTCCGTTTTGCCGCTGAACATACTGCCGCACACCAGCTCGATCCAGCCCCCGTCATAACGATGATACATAACTCGCCTCGATAACAAAATAACAAAATAAATAGGGCAGACAATGCTGCCCTATATCAATATCTTAAAATACCCGTGACCAACTCAGGTTGTCACATTAATTCTTTTCTTCGGCGAAATAAGACTCTCTGGCTTCAGCCAATTTTTGTCTGGTTTCATCGAGAGCTTTGTCGCCAAACCCTTCCAGCCCTAACAAACTGGCTTCATCATTTTCCACCCTATTTTCCAGATCGCCGACCGTCACGATATTGGCATCGTGTAAAACTTGGGCCACGCGGTCACTCAGATCGAGGGCGGCCAACTGCTGCTTGAGGAAGCGCTGTTCGGCTTTCTGTTGGGCCTGCTGTTGCCGCTTGGAGGCTTTCTTCTTGTGGGCGCTGTAGGTATCCAGCCGTTTCATAAAGCGTTCAACCTGCCCCCCGGAGTCGATGATGCGCTGCTCGCCGGTGTAGAAGGGATGGTTGCCGGACCAGACATCAACCACCAATTCCGGCTGAGTCGCCCCAACGGTCATCACCACCTCACCGTTACAAATTACTTTCGCATCGGGATACCATTTCGGATGAATATCTTTCTTCATAACAAAACCTACCTTCGTTACACTTTCTCAGGATAGACGCTAATCTGTTTTCGTCCCTGGCGGTTGACAACTTCAAAAGAGACATACCCATCAATCGTGGCAAAAATTGTGTGATCTTTGCCAATGCCGACATTTTGGCCGGGATGGAATTTC
Source organism: uncultured Caldilineaceae bacterium (assembly GCA_964638395.1). GTDB lineage: Bacteria > Chloroflexota > Anaerolineae > 4572-78 > J111 > CAZWZZ01. The sequence goes on along the minus strand of CAZWZZ010000077.1, from coordinate 10,759 downwards.
GTGCCCCGCTGCCGAACAATGATGTTCCCGCAGCGCACCGCTTCTCCCCCAAATTTTTTCACGCCAAGCCGTTTGCTGTTACTATCACGACCGTTGCGGCTGGAGCCGCCCCCTTTTTTATGAGCCATTGTTTTTCTCCTTTAGTTAGACAGTAATCTTGTCGATTTGCAGACGGGTGTAGTTTTGACGGTGGCCCTGTTTTTTGTGGTAATTTTTCTTATGCTTATAAACGATAATCTTCTTACCCCGACCGTGGGCCTGCACCGTCGCGGTCACTTTCGCCCCGTCGATGACCGGCTTTCCCACTTGAACCCCATCATCGCCGGCGATCATCAACACCCGCTCGATTTCAACCTCGCCGCCTTCTTCGACGGGTAAGGTTTCTACTTCAATCACGTCGCCCTCGGCCACGCGATACTGTTTGCTACCGGTTTCTATGACTGCATACATCGTAGTTGCTCCGCTGGAAATATGTTATCTCAACAAAAAACAAGTGTGGTCGGGAGTGCTGACCACACAAGGGTTCATCAATATGGGCGCTACTGGATTCGAACCAGTGACCTCACGGATGTGAACCGTGCGCTCTAACCAACTGAGCTAAGCACCCGTAGTGAAGTAGAATTATAGCATTAAGATTGGGAATTGGCAAAATTGGCAGGCTGAAAGATTGGCCGGGGAACGGTTGGGAGCAATTGGTCATTCAGAACGTCCTGCCTGCGTGGTCTCCGCCAGGCTCCGGGCCACCGCTGCTGCCTGCTGCGGGTCGCGCCACAACAGGGTGTCGAGTTGGACGGCGACAGCGCCGGCGGTGAGAAAAGCCTGGGCGTCGGCCAGGCTGTGGATGCCGCCGGTGGCGATCAGGGGCACATCGACCCAGGCGGCCAGGCGTTGAATATCGTACAGGGCCAGAGGGTGAAGGGTGGGGCCATACAGATGGCCGGTCAACAGGGAGTCGTCGTCAGGCAGTGGAGCGGCGGCCAGCGGAGGCGTACCGATGACCAGGGCATCCGTGCCGCTGTCGATGATGGCTTCGACCACGTCCGGCATCACGCCTAGCGGCACTTTGGTCAGGAGCGGCAGCAGCCCCCCGGCCCGGATGGCCCGCAGCCACGGCCCGATTTCATCGGGAAAGGCATCGGGTGGGATGCCAAGCTCGACCGCCGCCACCGCCCCGGCGCTGTCCAGAGCGCGGGTCGTGCGGCGCAGGTCGTCCGGCTCCTCGGCGGGAAGATGGGCGATGACCGGGATGGGGAGGCTCTGCCAAAATTGGCTGTAGTCACGAATGACTTTTTTGACGCCGGGATTTTGGTGGCCGGTGTTGAGAATCAGGCCGGTCTGGGTTTCGCCGAGGCGGGGTTGGGATCGGCCCCGCTGCGGACGGAGGGTGATCGGGTTGGTGACAAAAGCCCCAAAGTCGGACAGGTCCAACAGATGGCGATATTCCGGGCCATAGCCGCCACACCCGGCGGCGATCAGCGCCGGTTTATCGAGCGGCAAGCCAATTTTGTGGTCAGGGGCTAACTCGATCATCGGTTATTGGTCACTGGTCACTGGTCAGTTGGGATTGGTCGTATCAAATGGCAAAAAACAACAGACAACTGACAACGGACGACGGCCTCAGAGCGTCGCTAAATCAAACACGGGTCCATCGACACAGGCCCGCTTGAGGCCGTCGCTGGTCTCCAGAGTGCAGGCCAGGCAGGCCCCGACGCCGCAGGCCAGGCTGACATCGCTCAACAGGCCGAAAGCGAAGCCCCGGTCGAGACCCAGCCGCACCTCGGCCACCTGCTGTCTGAGCGTCCGGTACAGAGCGGTCGAGCCGACGGCACAAACCGTATCAGCCCAGGGTAACAAATCCGGCAGGAGGTCGGTCACCGGGCCGCGATGCCCCAACGAGCCATCGACCGTGGCCGCCTGGAACTCGACGGCGGGGGGCAGGGCGGTGACCGGGTACAGGTGCGTGGCCCGCCGCCCGCCCAGAGCCAGGGTGACGGCCACGCCCGCTTCGACCGCCTGCGCCGTCAGCCCCAGCAGGGGGCCGATGTGATAGGTGTCTCCGGTCAGGAGCAGGGCGCGGGTGTGGTCGAGGGGGGGAAAGCCGCTCCCCAAGGGGCCGATCACATCCACCGGGGTTTGCAACGGTTGGGCCAACAGCCAGGCCAGGCCGGGATCCGGGTCGGGACGGAGCAGCAGGGTAAAGCCATCCGCCTCGACCGAGGCCGGAAAGAGAGGGCGGCGCAAGTAGCAGACCGACAGATCGCCACAGCGGAGCAGAAAATATTGCCCCGGTTGGGGCGGCCTCGATAAATCGGGCGCGGCCAACCGCAACCGCCACCAGGCCGGGCCGATAGTCTCTTTGGCGGTCAGGATGACCTGGCGCTGGATCACGCTTTTAGCTCCACCTCCAAGCCGCCGGTCATAGCTGCCAAAAGGTTGTAGCCCCAGCCGACGAGCATAATAATGAGGGCGATCAACAGGCCGCCGCCCAGCACGCTGCCCAACACGATCAGGGCGGCCAGGGCGAGACCTTGATTATCCAACTGCACCAGCAACGTTTGCATCGCCTCCAGACCCATAATCTGGATAAAATCAAACTCCGTCCCGAACCCGCCCAACAGTTCCAGTTCTGTGGCTTGCCACCGGTCGAAAAAGTCCCGCAGGATGCCGATCATCTGCATGCTGAGGATGGCGCAGATCAGCCCCGGCAGCAGCATAGCCAGCCCACCGAGGACGCAGCCAAATTTGGCCAGGGGAAACAGATTGATTTTGCGAACGCTGTAACGTTGGGTTGTCATAGCACGGCTCCGAATGAGAAGTTAACTGGCACTGCCTTAGAGATCCGCAATCATCTGTGGCAGTTCGGACAGCCGGGCGGCGGTCGCCGTCGGCTGGATGTGGCGATGCTGGTCATTGCTTGAGGATTCACGCATGGTGACCAGCATGCTTTTCATCCCGGCGTTTTGCGCCCCCAGCACGTCGGCATTGAGCGAATCGCCAACGACCACAATCTCCTCCGGGGGGAGGCCCCACCGTTGGGCGATCACCTGAAACGCCTCCGGGCGTGGTTTACGCCAACCGTAGCCGGCCGAGCTGAGGGTGACGGTTAACAGCGGGCGCAGCCGGTTCTCGTTGATGAGCCGCTGCACGAAGGCATCATCCGTCGCGTTGGAGTAGAGACCGAGCCGGTAACCTTGCGCTTTGAGCCTCTTCAACGTGTCGATGGTGTCGGGATAGGGTTGCCAGGCCGCCTGCTCCCCCTCGAAGTAGAGCTTGATGGCCGCCTCAAGCATCGGTTTGGCTTTAGCCTTCGGCGGTGCATCGATGGCCTCCAGAGCTTGAACCAGACAGGTTTCGGCCCCGATTTCCGTCTGGCTTTTTTCCGCTTTGACGATGGCCGCCGTCCGCTCCATCAAAAATGATTGGACGAGCGCCGCCTGATCCAGCTTGATCCGCTTTTTCTTGAAATACCATTCGGCCATCGCCTCGGCCCCGGTGCGGGCTAACTCTCGCCAATCACCCTCCAGGTAGAGCAGCGTGTGGCCTAAATCGAAAATAATTCCGTTAATCAATAGCCTCTCGCTTTGTTGACAATCTTTTTTTGACCGGGCCGAATTATAGCACAAATTTGTTAAAAGGAAACGTGGTTGAGCCAATGTGTGGCTGATTTGTGATTTGGTCGAAATGATTGTAAGATGATTTTAGACTTGTGATTTTAACGAATGGTAAGGATATAAAAAACTATGATAGATTTGCGACAACGCTTGAACGAACCGGGTATCATCGTTTTGGATGGGGCCACCGGCACCCAACTGCAACAGATGGGCTTGCCGCCGGGTATGGCCCCGGAATTGTGGAACTTACAGGAACCGGACAAAATCAAACAACATCACCGGGCCTACATCGACGCCGGCTGTGAGGCCATTTTGACGAACAGCTTCGGGGGAACACGTCCCCGCTTAGATATGGAAGAGAGCGGCCACCTGACCCACGACGTCAACGTGGCGGCGGCCCGGCTGGCCCGCGAGGCGGCCGGAGACGAGGTCATCGTCATAGGATCGCTGGGGCCGACCGGCCTGCTGATGGAGCCGATGGGCGAGCTAACTTACGAGACGGCCAAAGCCTATTTTGCAGAGCAGGCCGCCGCTCTGGCCGAGGGGGGCGTCGATAGTATCCACATCGAAACCTTGAGTGACCTGCAAGAGGTCAAAGCGGCCATCGCCGGGGCCCAAGAGTCGACCGATTTGCCGGTGACGGCCACGATGAGCTTCGATATGCATGGCCGGACGATGATGGGCGTCAGCCCGGCGGAGGCGGTCACGGCGCTGTGGGGCACGGGCATTGTGGCCGTCGGCGTCAACTGCGGCAACACCTTGAAGGACAATCTGGAGGCGGTGACGGCCATGCGGAGCGCCGCGCCGGACGCTGTCCTGATTGCCAAACCAAACGCCGGACTGCCCCGCACCGAGGATGGCCTCGACGTAATTTACGATGTTACCCCGGAAATTATGGCCGACTATGCCCTCAAGTTTGCCTTTCAGCGGGTGAAGATGCTGGGCGGCTGCTGCGGCAGCACGCCGACCCATATGGTGGCCCTGCGGGAGGCCATCGCCGGGTACACGCTACCGCCGCTGGATGAGGTGTTAGCCGCCAACAACGCCGCCCAGAGTAGCAACGGGCGCTCGACCAAAGGCCGTTCCCGACGGCGCTCCCGGCGGCGGGAACGGGCCTGAGCGGCGGTCATTGCCGGAAAAGGGAGATTTGGGCCGGCTTGAAAAACGGCTCAACCGATGACCGGCAACTCCGCCGCAGCCCGTCGCGTCAACAGAACGGAACCAGCCTCCCGGATGACGATGTTTTCCTCCTGAACCATCATCCGGTTCGGCCCTGTACGTAACCCCGGTTCCAGCGTTAAGACCATCCCCGGCTGTAACACCGTCCGGTCGAACGGGGTCAGGGAGGGCCATTCGGTCAACTGCATGCCCAGACCGTGGCCTATGCGCCCGACGCCGCTCCCGGCTGCGCCGCCGGCCTCCAACTCACGCCACATCCTGGCGAAGATGTCGGCGCAGGACGCGCCGGGTCGAGCGGCCCGTAATCCGACCTCCGTCGCCCGGTAAAGCACGTCGTAAGCCCGCCGGGTGGCGTCGGCGACGTGGCCAACCCCAAAATTTCGGTCGAAATCACAGAAATAGCCGTCGAACACCGCGCCGGTGTCGAACATCAACACATCGCCCGTCCGGAGCGCCCGCGCCGATGGCGGGGAGATGATGTCATCGTACCCGCCGGGACCGGCCCCACCGACCAGATAGGGTACATCATCCGCCCCCCACCGCAGAATCTCGATTTTGACTTTGCGAAACGCCTCGATCTCTGTCTCGTCGCCGGTCAGCAGGGCGGGCAAGGCTTCGAACGCGCCGGACACGAGGTCGCAGATGTAGGCGATCTTGGCAAGTTCCGCCTCCGATTTAACCAGACGCAGCGAGCGAATGAGCGGCGTAGCGTCTACAAATTCAAAGCCGGGGCAGGTGGCCCGGAGAGTCTCGAAGTCGGCCAGGGGCATCCGCAGGTGCGTCTCCGGCCCCATCGGCAGACCGATGCGCCCGGTCGCGCCGGCCATCTCTTGCAAGGTTGCGGCCAGCAAGGAGACGCCGTCATCCTCCGGCGCGGGCGAAGGCCAGGTGCGGATGTCATCGAGCCAGGTGCGGGCCATCGTCTCCGCCCCAATTTCGGGAATGACGGCCAGCGGCTTGCCTCGCCGGGGCAGGATCATAAACCAGGGGCGGGTTGGGCTTTGCCAGAACTGGGTCAGAAAGCCGGAAAAGTAGCGCACCTCCGGCTCTGTGGTCAGCAGCAACGCCTGAAAATTCTGGCCGCGCATCAACCGCTGGGCGCGGCTGACCCGCGCCTCAAATTCGGCACGGGGAAAGCCTCGCGGCGGCGGGGTTGTGTGGGAGATGGTTAGGCTTGGTGAATCAGGCATCATTCATTAGAGTCCTGCTGTCAAAGAACACCCTATTTAACTACCTTGACGCACCCCTCGATAAAGCCTGCGCTTCGCTCCGGCTTACTGGGGATGCTGGCTTGTGTTTCTTGACGGCTGCTTCTTACTTTCAAAACGGCTCGTTTCTTGGGGTAGGGCGATGAAAAAGGTTGTGCCCTCACCCACCTCGCTTTCGACCCAAATCCGCCCGTCGTGCAGGAGGACGAGTTGTTTAGTGATGGCCAACCCCAGGCCGCTCCCCCCGGTTTCCCGGCTGCGGGAGGGATCGGTACGGTAAAAGCGGTCAAAGAGATGGGGCACATCGGCGGCGGCAATGCCCGGCCCGTTGTCAGCGACTGACAGGATTACCTCTGACGACGCGGGCCTAAGACCGATAGCCAGGTGGCCCCCGGCGGGCGTGTAACGCAGACCGTTGCTGACCAGATTGTGCAAGACCTGTTCCAATCGTCCAGCATCGGCCATAACCGGCGGCACGGGGCCGGTTATCTCTACCCGTAGCCCAATGTTCCGCTGCTGGGCCTGTTTCTGCCAGGCCGCTGCCACCCGTTCGATCAATCGCTCCAGATCAAGCGGCTTCAAATCCAGGTGAAGTCCCCTGCCATCGGCCAGCGACAGCAACCGCAAATCTTCGATCAGCCGTTCCAGAGCGGTCACTTCCTCTTGCAGCGAGGCCGCCGCCTCGTCTGGCCCTTGTAGGCCATCGGCCAAACTCTCGATTTCCAACTGCATAATGCTCAACGGCGTTCGTAGTTCGTGGGCAATATCAGCCACCATTTGCTGCCGGAGACGTTTTTGGATGGCCAGGGATTGGGTCATCTCGTTAAAAGCCGCCGTCAATTCGCCGATTTCATCCTCGGTCGGGGTGGGCAGGGGGGGGTGGAAGTCGCCGAAGGCTAACTGTTGGGCGGCCTGGCTAAGGCGACGGAGGGGCCGGGTCAGGCTGTAGGCCAGGCCCACGCTGGTCAACAGGGCCACAGCCCCGGCCAGGAGAGTTGCTCCGGTCAAGGTTCGCCGAAATCCCCGCCGCGCTACATCGGCCAGGTCGAAGATAAAGTCGGGCACCGACACCAAATGGCCAACCGTCACCTCCTGGCTGTCGATAGGCACGGCGTAGGGCTGTAGATGATCGGGCAAGGGCTGGCCGGCGGACAGGTCGCCCCGGCTGTTGGCGATGACCAGACCGGCTGCGTCGGTTAGAATGACGTGGTTTGGCAGCAGCAAGCGGTTTTGGTCAAACTGCCAGGGATAGCGGGACGACATCAGATCCTCCGCCAATTCAGGCGGTAGTGAACGCTCCAGCTCGGGCAGAGAGCGGGCCGTTTCAACCCAGGAACCGGTGCGGGCGTAATCGGCGGCGAAGAAGGGTACTATCTGATAGGCTTGGCGCTGGCTAACAAGAATGAGGAGGGTGTCGAGCCGGGGCAGCATATTCTGTTGCACTACCAGGGCGATGATAGTAGCGGTGATGAGAATGACCAGGCTGAACCCGGCCATCAGCCGCCCCCGCAACCCACCCAGAAGACGCTTAAACATAGCGATACCCTACCCCAAAGACGGTCAGAATCCGCTGCGGTTGTGTCGGGTCCGGTTCGATTTTGCGGCGTAATTGGCGGACGTAGACATCGACGGTGCGCTCCAGGCCCTCGTAATTGGGGCCGAGGGCCAGGTTGATGAGTTGGGCGCGGCTCAAAGCCCGGCCCCGATTTTCCAACAGGGCCACCAGCACCGCAAATTCGCTGGGGGTCAGCTCCAGCGGTTGTCCGGCCAGGGTGGCCGTATGGGCTTCGACCTCGACGATGAGATCACCATCCCGCAGCAGGTGGTGGGGCGCGGTCAGGCGGTCGATCCGGCGGAAAATGGCCTGAGCGCGGGCTACCAACTCTTTGGGGCTAAAAGGTTTTGTCAAGTAATCATCGGCCCCGATTTCCAGGCCGACCAGCCGGTCGGTCTCCTCCGTCCGGGCCGTGAGCATAATGATCGGCATATTGGCCACGGCCTGGCGTTGGTCCCGACGAATGGCCCGACAGACCTCCAGGCCGTCTAAACCTGGCAAATTAAGATCAAGGACCAGCAAATCCGGGGGGTGGGCGCGAGCCATCTCCAAGCCGACCGCGCCATCAGCAGCGACCTGCACTGCGAATCCGGCCCGCTCGAAATAGGTCCGCACCCAGCGGGCGATTTTCGTTTCATCTTCGATGACTAGGATAGTACGATTCATTGTTGATTTATTATAATCGGAAACGAATGGGGATGAAATGAAATAAAAAAATTGGTAGAAGATTGGAGCAGTTTCGAAAACTGCTCCAATCTGGATTGCTATTTGCGGCCTAACCCATTCGTAGGGCGGCCCGCATCTGGTTGATGAGGGGCTGTAGCGGCAGACTATCGAGCGACAGGTCGTTGAGATCAAGGGAGCAAGGGCCGTTGCTGTAAACTAACAGGGTGACATTGGCTTCCAGGAATTTCAACAGCTTGTCGGCCTGGGCTTGGGTCACGATGCCCTTAGCCACAGCCTGGTCGATGGCGGTCTCGGCCTGGGTCAGCAGGATGTCCACCACCTCATCCACACTTTTACCGTGCGCTTCGGTAATCTCACCGAGGGATTGACCGTTGGCCATTGCCGTGGCCAATGCTTCGACACTCAGGCCCAGGTAGGCGGCCACGTCATCGCGCCAGACGCCCCACCGTTTGCCCCCGGCCAGACCGTTGTCCCAGTAGGGACCGCCGCCATTCTGGGTCAGTTGCTCGGCCAACAGGGGCAGGGCGTTCTTGAGTTTGGCCGCCTGCGCCTCATCGATGAGACCGGCTTCCATCGCTTCGTCGATACGCTGGCTCTGGATTTCGATCACCGCCACCCGAAATTCGAGCAGTTCAGCCTGGTTAGCGGCCAACTCTTTCAAAACGGCCCCCCGATGGAGTTCCTCGACGACCTCTTCGACCGTCAGGCCGAAAGTCTCGGCCGCCGCCTCGTTGAGGGGCGCGTTCCAATCCGTCTCACACCGGTCACTCGGCAGCTTGACGGGGGGCGTAAAGCGCCGGGTGTCGGGCGTTTGGGCCGAGACGGTGGCTCCACCGGCCCAAATAACAATTCCTAACAACATTACAAAGCTCAACAGATAAAAAATTTTGGTACGCATTGTTCGATCTCCTTTCGACAGATCAGTATGTTTATGATTTGATCGTCAGTCTAAAGGAGCGTTGTTAAGAAGTGGCGAGGATGGTTTGAGATTTTTGCGAAAATCAGGAGACAGCCCGAAAACCCAACCAGTCTCCCCCTCCCAACCTCCCCCGCAGCGGGGGAGGAGTCAAATTTCCCCCAACCCTGCTCCGCTGCGGGAGAGGCACTATTCTCCCCCCGATTCGGGGGGATTGAGGGGGGTGGGCATCAGCCGGTGTAGGAGGACACCTCGGTTTCGACGTTCAGCTTGTCTCCGACATCCAGCAGCGCCTCCCGCCAATCAGGGGGTAGCTGGGGCGGGGCCATAACCACCGCCGTCATTTTGAAGAGGGGCGTACCGCTCATCGGGGCGGGGACCATGCTGGTGTCCATCCTTTCGATATTGATGCCCTGTTCAGCCAGATAATGGGCGATGTGATGAATGATGCCTTCGTGGTCGGCGCCGTTGACCTGGATGTGGTAGGGCAGCCAGCCGGCATATTTGGCCGCGTGGCCCCGTTGGGTCTCGCGGGTGGTCACTTTGTAGCCAGCCGTCGCCAAGCCATCCACGCCCTGGCGCAGGGCCTCGAAGCTATTTGCCGGTACGGAAACGAGCATCAGCATCGCAAACTCGCCGCCCAGGCGGGCCATGCGGCTCTCATCGACATTGCCATCATAATCCAACAATATTTTGGTGACCTGTTCCACAATTCCAACCCGGTCGGGGCCGGTCAAGGTGAGTACCAAATTTTTTCGCATCGGGAAACCTCCTGTGTCAATACGTTTGGCCCATAATCAGTAGAGCAATGCACCCTTCGATACGACTTCGTCTACTCAGGATGCTACGGTCTACTGATAATACCCCCATCCGGGCCAAACGGCGAACTGCGGCTGATTTTTTGGAAAAGATTTCGCCTCTTTTGACAACAAACGGTCTTCTGCTACAATCCGGCTCTGGATTTGATGAAACAGGCTTGTGAATAGACTGTAGCCCCCTTCGATACAACCTCATTCTTCGGGTTATTCAGGCTGTGTCCTGAGCTTATCGAAGGGATGTGATTGCGGTCTACGGATTGTGAGTATTTGGTATGTCTGAACGCCCCACCCTATGGCAGCGGCTCGATGGGCCGCTGAAAATCGGTCTGAGTTTTGCCTTGCTAGGGATCATCTTGACCCTCATCGGCATTTTCCGCGACCCAACCACGCCGATTACGCTGTGGTCGTTGAGCATCGGTAGCCTGATTTCCGGCGGCGTCTGGGGCCTGGTCAGTTGGGCCATTGCCACGGCGGCGGTCGAGGTGGAGAAGGATGTAGCCACCGCGCAACAAGAGGCTGATTCGCCTGTTTCGCCGGCTGAGGCGGATGATAAAGAGCGGACATAGGACACCGAGGCAGAAATAACTGTTCGGAAGCTTTCCGCCGTACTGTAGTAGTTACTTTTTTTCTTTGACATCTCTCGCATTTATCGTTACAATCGAACATAAAGAATGAAGAAACTAACAAAAAAATTCCAGGACAACGCCATGAACCAAACCAACGCCCTCCTTCCTACCAACATTAAGCCTATGTCTCGACTCAATATCATCATCACCGGCCTGATC
>CAZWZZ010000076.1:0-13629 GCA_964638395.1 uncultured Caldilineaceae bacterium | reverse complement strand
CAACGGGAACAGTGGCCCGTCTACGAACTGCGCCGCGACGTGCGGACGTTGGAGACGGTTTTCAATCAATTGGCGACAACTGCATAAAGAATAAAACGTAAAACGTAAAATATCGCAATGAACCAAGTACATTCAGTAAATAGTAATTGGTAAATAGTAATTATCGTTTGAATAGTCAAATTACCACTTACTATTTACTAATTACCACAGTGCGACGGTAAGAAGTAAAAAAGCCTCAATCCTTACTTTACGTTTTACGCATTACGTTTTACTTTTCGTAAGGAGGACAAACGATGAACCAAATCTTCGCTATTGCTCGCAAAGAGATCAACGGCTATTTTAGCTCGCCGATGGCCCTTATTTTTGTGGGGGTCTTTCTGGCGGCGACGCTCTTCACCTTTTTCTGGGTGGACACCTTTTTTGCGCGGGGCATCGCCGACGTGCGCCCGATGTTCCAATGGATGCCCATCCTGCTGATTTTCCTGGTGGCCGCCCTGACGATGCGCCAATGGAGCGAGGAGCAGCAGACCGGAACCCTGGAAATGCTGCTGACCCTGCCGGCCCGCCTCCTCAAACTGGTCCTGGGGAAATTCCTGGGGGTGATGACCCTGGTCGTCGTCGCCCTGGCCCTGACCCTCTTTCTGCCGATTACCGTTTCCTTTCTGGGTAATCTCGATTGGGGACCGGTCATCGGTGGCTACCTGGCCGCGATTTTGCTGGCCGCCGCCTATGCCGCCATCGGCCTCTTCATCTCCTCCCGCACCGACAACCAGATTGTGGCCCTGATTTTGACCGTCCTGGTCGGCGGGCTGTTCTATCTGATTGGCTCGCGGGGCGTGACCGACTTCTTCGGCAGCAGCGTCGGCGAGCTGTTGCGGGCGCTGGGCGCGGGCAGCCGCTTCGAGAGCATCGAGCGGGGCGTCATCGACCTGCGGGACCTGACCTACTACCTGACCCTGGCCGGGATTTTCCTGACGCTGAACGTCATCTCGCTCGACAGCAAACGGTGGGGTACGGGGGAGAACACCGCTTCCTATCGCCAAACTTTCGTCCTGACCGCCGGGCTGATTATTTTGAACCTGATTGCCGTTAACATCTGGCTGGCCCCGGTTAGCAATGTCCGGGCCGATTTGACCGAGCAGAATGAGTACAGCCTGTCGCCGGTCACGACCGACCTGTTGAGCAACCTGCAAGAGCCGCTGCTTATCCGGGCCTACCTCAGCGAGCGCACCCACCCACTGCTGGCCCCGCTGGCCCCCCGCGTCCGGGATATGCTGGATGAGTACAGCCTGGCCTCCAACGGTCAGGTCAACGTCGAGATTGTCGATCCGTTGGAGGAGCCGGAGAAGGAGCAGGAGGCTAACCAAACCTACGGCATCCAGCCCACCCCGCTCCAGGCCGCCGACCGGTACGGAGCCTCGGTGGTCAATGCCTACTTCGATATTTTAATCCGCTACGGCGACCAGAACGAAGTCCTGAACTTCCGCGACCTGATCGAAATCCAGCCCTCCCGCAGCGGCGATGTCGATGTCCGGCTGCGAAATCTGGAGTATGACCTGACCAGCGCCATCAAGAAGAGCGTCTTCGGCTTCCAGAGCATCGACAACGTCCTGGCCGGTCTCGATGAACCGGCCCAATTGACCCTCTACACCACGCCGGGCACGCTGCCGGAGTGGCTGGCCGATGCGCCCCAGACCATCGCCACCGTCGCCGGGGAGATCGAGGCCGAGGCGGACGGCCAATTCACTTTTGAGAGCATCGACGTTGATGACCCTAACAGCCCGGTCAACCGCCAAATGTTGCTCGACCAGTTCGGCATCCAGCCGATTGCGGCCAGCCTCTTCTCCGACCAGAATTACTACCTGCATATGGTGCTGCAAATCGGCGACGAGGCCCAACTGCTCTTCCCCTCCGGCGACCTGAGCGAGGCCGACATCCGCACCACCATCGAGTCGGCCCTCAAACGCTCCTCGACCGGCTTTTTGAAGGTGGTCGGCATCTGGACGCCGACCGATACGCCCCAGCCGAACGCCCTCGGCCAACAGCCCCCCTCCATCAAACAGTACAACACCATCGCCGAGCAACTGCGCCAGGAGTACACAGTCAAGCCGGTTGACTTGACCAGCGGCTTCGTGCCGACCGATGTCGATATTCTGCTGGTCGTCGCTCCGCAAGGGATGAGCGACAGCGAGCGGTACGCCATTGACCAATACCTGATGCGGGGCGGCGCGGTCATCGTCGCCGCCGGGAATTACGCCCTCAGCCCCGACCAATTCACCGGGCAGTTGGGCGTGACCCTGATCGAGGATGGCCTGCAAGAGATGCTGGCCGGCTACGGCTTCACCGTCGAGGAGGCCCTGGTGATGGATCTCCAGAATGAACCGTTCCCGGTCCAGACCACCCGCGACATCGGCGGCATGCAGGTCCGGGAAATCCAGGCCGTCGATTACCCCTTCTTCGTCGATATCCGGCCCGATGGTATGGACCAGACCAACCCCATTCTGGGCAATCTCCCGGCCATCACTATGAATTGGGCCTCGCCGATTACCGTCGATGAGGAGCAGAACGCCAACCGCGAGGTGACCACACTGCTCCAATCTAGCCCCAATTCCTGGCTAAAGACCGACACCAACATCCAGCCCGATTACCAACTCTATCCCGAATTGGGCTTCCCGGTCGGGGAGGAATTAGCCCCACACACCCTGGCCGTGGCCGTGCAGGGCAGCTTCGACAGCTTCTACAAGGATAAGCCCTCGCCGCTGGCCGAGGCCGCCACTGACCCCGCCGCCCAGGACCCGACCGCGCCGGAGGCTGCGCCCGCTCAACAACAGAGCGTCGGCACCATCGAGCAGTCGCCCGACAGCGCCCGGCTGGTCATCGTCGGCAGCGCCGAGTTCCTGAACGACATCGTCTTCGAGCTATCGGCCAGCCTGACCCGCGACCGCTACCTGAACAGCCTCCAATTCGCCCAAAACGCAGTCGATTGGTCGGTTGAAGATTTGGACCTGCTCTCCATCCGCTCCCGGGGCACGGCCTCACGGGTCCTGCTGCCGGTGGATGAGAGCCAGCAACGCTTCTGGGAAATCGCCAACTACGTCGTCGCCCTGGCCGCCCTGCTCGGTCTCGGCTTCATCTGGCGCATGCGTCAGCAAAACGAGAAGCCGATGGAGCTGATCCCTCAAGGCCGAACACCGTCCGGGGGTAAGCAGCAGGAGGCGAGTGCGGCGTGAAGATGGAGATTGGAGATTGGAGATAGAGAGATTGGGAGATGAGGAGATTGGGAGATTGGCGGTAGATTGTGCCCAGTCTCCTCTCTCCCATCGAATTAATGTTGGTGTATGAGTGAAAGACAATACTACAACGGATGTTGGAATAAAACGGATAGGAAATAGAATAATCCGTTCCTTTCCCCAATCCGTTGTTGTCCTTACGGAGGTACACAATGACCAAACTAAACCAAATACTCACCGGCATACTTGTCCTACAAATCGCGCTGGGCGTGTATGCCTTCTGGCCCCGAGACGCGGCGCAGGCCGGGGGTGGCCCGCTGCTGCCGGAGTTTGCGGCGGATGAGGTGGTGGGCCTGACCATCGAAGATAGCAGCGACAACCAAATTGTGTTGGCTAAAGAGGGGAATGACTGGGTCCTGCCCAACGCGGATGATTTTCCGGCGGATGGTCAGGCGGTGACGCCCTTCCTGGAGAAGTTCGAGGGCGTGGAGAGTAACCGCCTGGTGACCCGAACCGAAGCCAGCCACGACCGGCTGGGCGTCGGCGCGGACCAGTTTGAGCGGCGGGTGACGCTGGAGTTCGCCGATGGCAGCCAGCGCGAACTGTACGTCGGCACCTCTGCCGGAGCCGGGGCCACCCACGTTCGCCTGGCCGAGCAGCCGGAGGTTTTCCTGACCGCCGAACTGAGCAGCTTCGAGGCCAACGCCCAGGCGTCCGGCTGGATCGACACCCTCTATTTTACCGTGCCGATTACGGCTCCGACCGCTCTGATTTTAGAAAACGCCAACGGTACGTTTGAGTTTGAAAAAGAAGGGGAAAGCTGGACGCTGACCGACCTGGCCGAGGATGAGACCTTCAACGAAGCCAGCCTGACCTCGCTGCTAAACCAGGCCGGTTCCGTGCAGATGACCGCGCCCGTCGGTACTGAGGCTGAGGCCGGCTACGGTCTCGACGACCCGCAGGCTGTGGTCACGCTGGAAACCGACGATCAAACCTACACCTTGACCATCGGCGCTCAGGATGAGGCAACGAGTGACTTCTTCGTTAGTTCCTCCGAGTCGCCCTACATCGTCCGCGTGGCCGAGTTTACCGGCAACAACTTCGTGACCAAGACCCGCGACGATTTCCTGGTGACCGAGGAGGTCGCGCCCGCCGGTCAGGAAGGCGGCGTGACGTTTGAGGGGTTGGAGGTGGAGTAGACTGAATAAGCACAGGCGTCTCAAATGCATTTGAGACGCCTGTTTTTTCTTCCTCAAATCCCGACTCTGTTTAGCCTACCTAAAGTTCCAACCAATGGTATTGATAGGGGGCCAGGGAGAGACCATAAGCTGCCCGGTCAATCATTTTCAACGGCGTATCCGCCAACACATCACGCGGCGTCACCCCCACAAAATCATCCAACGATAGTGTTACGTCCTGCGTTTCGCCAGATAAATTACAAACAATCAACATCTGAGCTTCGTCCGTGCGGCGCAGATAGCTCAAGACGGCTTTGTTAGACAACGGCAAAAAGTCGCAGCGACCCCAGCCCAGAACGGGATTAGCTCTGCGGGTGGCGACGAAATGTTTAATGGTGTGGAACAGCGAGTCGGGATCGGCCATCTGCGCTTCGACGTTGACCGTCTGGTAGCCATAAGTTTCATCGTCGATGAGCGGTGCCCAGAAATTTTCGGGGTCGGTCTCGGAAAAGCCGGCCCCCGGCTCGCCCGTCCATTGCATCGGCGTCCGCACGCCGTTCCGGTCGAAGAGCCAGATGTTATCCCCCATCCCAATTTCATCACCGTAGTAGATGATCGGCGCGCCGGGCAGGCTGAAGAGAATGGCGTTGGCCAGCTCCAGCTTGCGGCGGTCATTGTCCAGCAGCGGAGCCAGACGGCGGCGGATGCCCAGATTAAGCGGCATGCGCGGCTCCGGGGCGTAGATGTCCCACATCAACTGCCGGTCCTCCTCGGTGACCATCTCCAGGGTTAGTTCATCGTGGTTACGCAGGAAAACGCACCATTGGCAATTGTCGGGGATGGCCGGGGTTTGATCCATAATGTCGATGATGTCGGTGGCATCGGCAAGGGCCAGCGATTTGTAAATGCGGGGCATAACCGGGAAGTGGAAAGCCATGTGGAACTCATCGCCGGGTACGCCGGTGTCATCGGGATCGCCACCGAAGTAGGGCCGCAAATCCCAGGGCCACTGGTTGGCCTCGCCCAACAAAATCGTGCCGGGATACTCTTCGTCTAACACTTTCCGCACCCGCTTGAGATAATCGTGGGTTTCCGGCAGGTTCTCACAATTCGTCCCCTCCCGCTCGAAGAGATAGGGCACGGCATCGGCCCGAAAGCCGTCGATGCCCATATCCATCCAAAATTTAAGGATTTCGATCATCGTCTCAGCCACGACTGGATTATCATAGTTGAGGTCGGGCTGGCTGGAATAGAAACGGTGCCAGTAATACTCGCCGGTGTTCGGATCGAGCGTCCAATTCGACTCCTCGGTATCGAGGAAGATGATCCGAGCCTCCTTATATTTTTTGTCAGTCTCACTCCAGACGTAGTAATCACGGTAGGGGTTATCCTTCGATTTGCGGGACTCGATGAACCAGGGGTGCATATCAGAAGTATGGTTGAGAACCAGGTCGGTGATGACCCGGATGCCGCGAGCGTGGGCCTCCGCCACCAGCCGTTTGAAATCCTCGACCGTGCCGTAGTCGGAATGGATGTTGTAGTAATCGGCGATGTCGTAGCCATCATCTTTCAGCGGCGAGGGGAACATCGGCAGCAGCCACAGACAATCGACGCCCAACTCCTTGAGATAGTCCAGCTTGGTGGTCAAGCCGGCCAAATCGCCCTTGCCATCCCCGTTGCTGTCGCAATAGGAACGGATGTGGACTTCGTAGAAGATGGCGTTTTTGTACCACAGGGGGTCGTTTGATAGAGACATAGGTTCCTCCGATCATCTATCTCTTCTTACTACGCACTCAACTTAAACATCAGCGTCGATAAGGGCGGTAAGGTCAGGGAGAGGGAATGGAAATGGCCGTGGCAGGGGATCTCCTGGGTGTGACAACCGCCGGCGTTGCCCATGTTGCTGCCCCAATAAAGTTCGGCATCGCTGTTGAGAATCTCGCGGTAGTAGCCCGGTTGTGGAACGCCAACGCGATAAGCGGCCCGGGGCATTGGCGTAAAGTTGCTGACCACGACGATGAACTCGTCGCTCGATTTAGCCTTCCGCATAAAGGAATAGATGCTGTTGTCGCTGTCGTTGGCGTCGATCCAGGCAAAGCCGGTCCACTCGAAGTCATTCTCATACAGCGCCGGTTCATTTTTATAGAGCCTGTTCAAATCCTTCACAAACTGCTGAATACCCTGGTGATTCGGCCCGGCTTCCAGTGATTCCCACTCTAAACTGGTATCATAATTCCACTCCCGCCACTGGCCAATTTCGCCGCCCATAAAGAGTAATTTTTTGCCGGGATGGCCCCACATAAAGCCATAATAGGCCCGCAGATTGGCACATTTTTGCCAATCATCGCCGGACATTTTGTTGACCAGCGAGCCTTTGCCGTGGACCACCTCATCGTGGGACAGGGGCAGAATGAAATTTTCGTTGAAGGCATACACCAGCCCAAAGGTCATCTGACTGTGGTGATATTTGCGATGGACCGGCTCTTTGCTCATATAGCTCAGGGTGTCGTGCATCCAGCCCATATTCCACTTGAGACTAAAGCCCAAACCGCCCATATAGGTCGGGCGGGAGACCATCGGCCAGGCGGTTGACTCCTCGGCGATGGTCAACACGCCGGGGAAAATACCGTGGACGACCTCGTTCGTCTTCCGCAGGAAGCTGATGGCCTCCAGATTTTCGCGGCCTCCATATTGGTTAGGAATCCATTGTCCCTCTTCACGGGAGTAATCCAGGTAGAGCATCGAGGCCACCGCATCGACCCGCAGGCCGTCGATGTGATATTTATCGATCCAAAATAGGGCATTGGAAATCAGGAAGGCTCGCACCTCGTTGCGGCCATAATTAAAGACCATCGTCCCCCAATCCTGTTGTTCCCCCTGGCGGGGGTCGGCGTGGGAGTAGAGGTGAGTCCCGTCAAAATATTGCAACCCGGCCCCATCTTTGGGAAAATGGCCGGGAACCCAATCCAGGATGACGCCGATGTTGTGTTGGTGACATTGATCGACAAAATACATAAAATCTTGGGGATCGCCAAAGCGGCTGGTCGGGGCGTAATAGCCTAACACTTGATACCCCCAAGAGCCGTCAAACGGATACTCGGCGATGGGCATCAGCTCGATGTGGGTGAAGCCCATCTCAGAAACATAGGGCACCAACTCGTCGGCCAACTCCCGGTAGGAGAGAAAGCGGGTCTCCCACGCTTCATCCGGCTTTCTGCGCCACGACCCCGGATGCACCTCATAGACGGCCATTGGCCGGTCCAAACGCTGCTTCTCGGCCCGGTGGCTGACCCAATCGCCATCACCCCATTGATATTTATCGAGGTCGGTCACCACCGAGGCGGTTCTGGGCCGTTGCTCCATCCCGAAGCTGTAAGGGTCGGCTTTATCAAATTGTTGTCCATCCTGGGTAAAAACGCGGTATTTGTAAACGGTATACTCGGCCAAATCCGGGATGAACAGCGCCCACACGCCGCTCTCGCTCCGGGTCATTTTGTGGTCTTTCCCTTCCCAGCCATTGAACTCGCCGATCACCTCCACCCGGCGAGCGTTGGGGGCCCAGACGGCAAAAGCCACCCCTGATTTGCCGTCCAGAGTCGCCAAATGAGCGCCCATCTTTTCATAGGCCCGCTCGTGGCTACCCTCTCCCATCAAGTGAAGATCAAAATCGGTCAAAATTGTATTCTCAGACATAAACCCTCCTTTGGGTCATGAAATAATCGTTTGATATTGTACACCCCTGTACACATGGCGACATTGCCTCCCCCACGCAATTTTTTGTCTATAATCCCCACTAACAAATCGTCACACAAAATAGTCGAAATCATGCTCGGTGCGAACCCGGCGCCGGACGCGGAAAATATGAAACGGCAGCGTGTGGGGATTGATCTCTACATAGTTGTCTGCACCGTGCCACAAAAAACGCATATCCGTAATCAGGTCGTGAACCTGATAGGGCTGTTGCGGATCAAGGTCGAACATTTCGAGCGGGACGTGGACAAAGCCTGTTTGCTGGTGATGGGGATCGAGATTGACCACGACCATGATGATGTTGCTCAAATCATCGGTTTGTTTACTGTAACAGAGCAACTGTTCGTTGTTGGTCGAATGGAAGCGCAGGCTACGGTTATCGTGCAAGGAGGGGTTGTCGTGCCGAATCTGATTAATGAGACCCATCAAATCACGAAGGCTATCGGGGCGGTTGATGTCCCACTTTTTGATTTCATACTTTTCCGAGTTGAGGTACTCCTCTTTGCCGAAGGCGACCGGCTTGTCATCACACAGCTCAAAGGCCGGGCCGTAAATGCCGTAACTGGCACCCAACGTGGCGGCCAGAGCCAGACGGATGAGAAAACCGGGCCGTCCGCTAAATTGGAGGTATTGGGGCAGAATATCGGGCGTGTTCGGCCACAGATTGGGGTTAAAATATTCAATGACTTCTGTTTGGACAACTTCCGTAAAGTATTCCCGTAGCTCCCACCCCGTGTTACGCCAGGGAAAATAGTTGTAGGATTGGGCAAAACCCAGCTTGGCCAGTTGGTACATAATTTTAGGCCGGGTGAAGGCTTCTGACAGGAAAACGGCATCAGGATACTCCTCCTTAACCTCGGCAATCAACCATTCCCAGAAGCGGAAGGTTTTGGTGTGGGGATTATCCACCCGAAAAAACCGGACACCCTGCTCACACCAGAAGGTGACGACGCTTTTTAACTCTTTCCACATCGCCTCCCAATCCTCCGTCTCAAAGTCGAAGGGGTAAATATCCTGATATTTCTTGGGCGGATTTTCGGCATACTGAATCGTGCCGTCGGGCCGCTGGCGGAACCAGTCGGGGTGTTCTTTGACATAAGGATGGTCGGGAGAGCATTGGAAGGCAATATCCAGCGCCACCTTGAGGCCGTTCTCTTCAGCCGTCTCCACAAACCAGCGAAAATCTTCCAGCGTGCCCAGTTGGGGATGGATGCTTTTATGGCCCCCCTCGGCGGAGCCAATCGCCCACGGGCTGCCGACGTCGTCGGGAGCGGCCTCGGTACTGTTGTTTTTCCCTTTGCGGTGAGCCTGCCCAATCGGATGGATGGGCGGCAGATAGAGAATATCGAAGCCCATCGAGGCCACGTGCTTCAGCATGCCCTCCGCACTTCTAAACGTGCCGTGTTCCCCCGGCTTCGGGCCAAAGGAGCGGGGGAAAAATTCATACCAGGCCCCAAAGCGGGCATTGAAGGGATCGACCACGACGGCCAACTCCTGCGGGTAGGTGTGGGCAAAACGGCGGTCGTAGTAGCGAGCCATCAGCGCGGCCAATTCGGGCGCGAGGGCCTGCTGTACCGCGGCCTCTCCGCCAACCCGCAGCGCCCCGACATAATCTTGCAGCCGCTCGGCATCCTCGCCACTGGCCTCTTTGACCGTCTCTTCGACGATGCCAGCCCCTATTTTCAAATCAATGGTCACATCCTGACCGGCATCGACCCGTTTTCGCAGGTCTCTGGCCCACGACTTGAAGCGATCAATCCAGGCTTGCACGGTATAGCGATAACGACCGATCTCGGTCACCTCGAACTCGGCCTGCCAGCGGTCATTGACCAGCGGCTTCATCGGCACCTCTTTCCAGTCAGTGTCATCTTCACGGCGATAGCGAAGGGCGCAAGAAATGGCATCGTGGCTGTCGGCGAAAATGTCGGCCTCGACGACGACTTTATCGTCAACCACACGCTTGATGGGAAACCGGCCGCCGTCGATTTCCGGCTTGATCCCTTCGATGATGACTCGCTTTCTTCCTTTTTCATAGCTCATATATGGACCTCCCTCAAAGATGATCGTCTCAATTAATCCAAAAATTGTGGTCTACCGCCGTACAAACACCACCCCGTCGCTATTCCGCAGAGTCACCGGCTGATTAGCCGCTTCAACAGTGACGCCGGGCGTGACCAGGGCGATTTCCCAGCCGGTCTGTGGCAAGTTGGGAATGTGAAGCTCAGTCGGCACCAGGGTGCGTGGTGCGCCCTCCATATTCATCACCGC
This sequence comes from uncultured Caldilineaceae bacterium, assembly GCA_964638395.1. Classification (GTDB taxonomy): domain Bacteria; phylum Chloroflexota; class Anaerolineae; order 4572-78; family J111; genus CAZWZZ01. The sequence goes on along the minus strand of CAZWZZ010000076.1, from coordinate 3,203 downwards.
CAAAATCTCCTCGCTGCCGTCGGGCGCCCGACGCAGGCCAAAGAAAACAACATTCCCATCGGTCGGATGCACATAGTCTAAAAATTCGCCGTCGGCGGGGCGCAAATTTTGGCGGAGCCAGGGCCGCTCCCGGCGAAATTGGCGCGTGGCGACGTTGAAATGGACCCGCTCGGCGACCAACTCTTCTTCCCAATGGGCCACGTTGCAATAATCGTGAACGTCATCCATCCAGGCTTTAGCAATCTGCTTCAGGACCGGCACCGACAACGACGGCCCGGCCAGGGGCGGTTCGACTATTTGTAAGACATCGACCATCGCTGCCAAATCGTAGTGGGTCATCTTTACTGCCCGGTCAAGACTGTGCATAAAGCGATGCAGTTCGTCGAGCGTGGTGAAGCCCAGCGCCTTGAGCCGGGGAAAGGCAAAATCGGGCGCGAAATGGGCCTCGTTGACGCCCCAATCGAGGAAGAGGGCTTCCTCCGAGGCGACCTTGACTCCGTACCGATCATCGACGTTGCGGATGAAGCTCCACGGGGCACGCATCGTGGCGTTGATGAAATCCATCGGCACGCCCGGCGAGGCCACGTAGGTGAAGATGTTAGCCGCCGGATTATTATAAGCCAATTTGAAAATTTCCGACAATGTGTCACCCAGATATGTGTTGACCCGCGCTTCGGGATCAACCTGCGTTCCCCGGCGGAGGGTGTCGTGGTTGGCGCAACCGGTGATCCAATGGCTGCCGACCGCCATAATTTCCTGGATGCGCCACCATTTGGAGGCCCAGAAGGTGAACACGAAGGGCGTGTTGTGGGCAAAGGTCAACGGTCCCCACTGAACGACGTTGGGAAACTGTTTGGTCACTTCGCGGTAGGTGGAGGCCAACTCCCAATCCGCACGGGGCCAGGGCCGGCCATCCTCAAAGATCATCCAGGGCCGGTATTGCTGTCCGGCCACCTCCTGCACCAGGTCGTTCATCAGGCCCAAATAATCATCATCGTGATAGAGGGTGTCCGTCTCCGGCTCCCACCATTTGAAATCCTGCGCCCCATCGACGCGGATGCCATCGACGCCGCTGTTGCTCTTGCGCCACTGCATTTCCAGCAGAATGGCCCGCACCACCGGGTGGCGATAGTTCAGGTTTTGGCCATACATATTGGATCCGGCAAAATAGTGCTGGTTGAGCAGCGGCAATGCTTGATTGTCGGCGTGGCCGTACACGATGTCGAACACCACCTTGATCGGCTGTTCGGGAAAGTTGTGCAGGGTGGCGATGAAGTCAATCAGTTCGTCGGGCCGTTTGCTGCCCAGCGCGGTCGGGTTGGGGGCGGGCGACCCGACGGTCATGATGTCATAGCCCCAGTTGGTCATATCGGGCCGATGCAGGGTGACGGCGATCATCTCGGCATCGGGCGCGGTTTCATCGGCCACCCAGAAGAGCGGCCCGGCTTCATACTCAATTGTCGGCTCGATGGGCATCAACTGGACGCCGTCGTAGCCGATGTAGTTATGCTCGGCCAGGGTTAGCGCCTCGCCCGCCTCGATTTTGGCAGCGATGCGCCGGTAAATCTCGGTCAGGCTCTCCAATGTGCCCCCAGCGGAGGCGGTGTTGACGTGGATTTGCAGCAAATTGGTCGGCCCCTTGACGCGAGGCAGGCCGTCCGGGTCGGGGCGGGTGTCGAGCGTGGCGAAATACTCCCGGTCGGCTCGCCCGGCCTGCATACTGTCGATGTCGTAGAACTCAGCCGGGGCGCGAGTGCCAAACGGCACGGAGTAGGAGAGCGGATCGACGATGGTTCGCCACTGGCCCTGCTTGTCCTGATATTTGAGCCAATAAAATGAACCGGCTTGATCTCGACTCCCCGGCTGCATCCCCGCGATGACGCCCCAGGCATACTCCCCCTCCCGCACCAAATTGACCCGTTCCCGGTGGAACCGGATCGTCTGCTCATCGGCCCGAAAATCAATATCATCGACCGGCGTCAAGATTTCGAGGAAAATCCATTCGGCGGGAATTTCCTGTTCGACCAGTTCGGGGACCCAAAAGCCGACCTCGGCCCGTCCGCCTCGGTAATGCGCTCCTAATCGCCTGACCAGCTTCTGCGCAGCCTCGAAATCGGTTTGGCTGTCCGCCTGGCTCTCTCTGGCCCACTTGATTAGCTCATTGGTTGCTCCGTGGATAAGTTCGCACTTTTTTTGTGTAACAGACAATTTTTTTCTCCTTTTACGCAGGTGGAACCAGAAAGACACTGATTAAATAGGCCAGAACGAAATAAGCGGCCACGGCATTGATAAACACCCCAAAAACCATGCCGTACCGGGCGAAAACATTCATATCGGCCCGAAAGAGGCGGGCGTTGATAAAAATACCGGCTGCGGCCACGAGGAGACCGATCAACAGCCCGCCAAATAATAGGCTAAACGGTATCACCAATGATGGCAAACCGATGAGAAACCATTGGGTGGCGCTAAACGGCGGGGCCAGGGCTTTCGCCTGGTCATCGATGATGACGGTGGGCAAGGGATCGAAAAATTTTCTGCGGAGTTCAACTGCTATGGTGGTGCCATCGACGCGACGAAGCAAGTATTGATTGGGTCGGCTGGATTCGACCCGCTCCCCGTTGAGCAGGAGTCTGGGGCCGCCGAACCAACTAGAAATATCGACCTCGACTTGATGATGTCCCAAGCCATCAATACGGACGAGATACCGCATTCAGGCACTCCTTTTAACGACACATTTTTTTGACACAATGGGATGGTTAAAAGTCCCAAGAAGTTAGCTTGACACTTAGCTCACAGAGTCCGTAAAACGTAAAAATTTGGCGACATAGCGGCCATTACGCTTTACGTTTTTCGTTTTACGGGCGGTCAGATGTCAATCTAACTTTAACCACGCCGCCACAACAATTAAAAAAGGGAGGCAACAACCCAAAATCAGCCGTAAGCAACCATTCCCGGCAAGCACATCGCCACATTCGCCGAATTTGTCAATCCAGCGAGGGCAAGGGGGATAAAACCGCCAACTGCGTCAATCATATTAGAGTGATTTTCGCTCTAGCTAAGTCCGTGACTTGGCGGGTTGCCTGGGCTAAAGCCGCAAGTCACGGACTTGCTGTGAGCGAAATAACGGCGAAAGATTTCCGCCGGGCTGTACTAGCCCTTAACCGAGCCGGCTAGTAACCCTCTAACGAAGTAACGCTGGAGAG
>CAZWZZ010000075.1:0-13652 GCA_964638395.1 uncultured Caldilineaceae bacterium | reverse complement strand
TTTTTTCCGCCCCTTCCAGTTGAAAGCCGGCCCCTTCGATAACCCCTTTGACCAGAGCCGGGTCGCTGGGAATCTCCCAGATTTTATCCTGACCGTTGAAGCGGCGACCGGGGATTTTCTTGACAACTTCTAGCATTTCCTGAAAGCTGCCGCCGACAACCGACATCTGGTACTCCCCGGCCTTGATGCGGATACGGTCATTTCCGGCGCTGGCCGGGGCTGTGGCGGCCTCTTGTTGGGCAGGCGTAATCGGCGTGCCCCCCTCTAGCTCGTAGCCACTGATCGACAGTTGGTGTTGGATGTCCTCGGCCTGGCCCGGCAGCTCCCACACCTTTAGCTCGCCGATGAAGCGCCGCCCGACCACCTGTTTGACGGCGGCCAGCATCTCCCGAAACTCACCGCCGACGACGCTGTATTCTTTGCCGTCGATATGGACTCGAATTCGATCTTTGCGTTCAGCCATTGTTGCTTTTTCTCCTCATTGTCTGATAAACTTCAAGCGCGGCCCGGTGGAGCAGGGTGTGGCGGCGGGCCAGCGTTTCAATATCTTTAGCATACCCGCCCCCGACCACCGTGGCCACCGGATACCCCTGCGAGAGGCAGGTTTCCAACACGTACCGCTCCCGCCGCAAGATACCGGCATCGGTCAGGGCCAGCTTGCCCAACCGATCCTGGGCGTGGGGATCAACCCCGGCATCGTAGATGACCAGGTCGGGCCGGACCTCGTTCAGCAGGGCGGGCAGGTAGTCGGCCAGGCGGCGCAGGTAATCCTCATCCTCCAGCCCTTCGTCTAGCGGCACATCGAGGTCGCTCTGCTGTTTGCGGAAAGGAAAGTTGGCCTGGCAATGCATGGAAAAGGTGAAGACCGAGTCATCCCCTTGAAAAATAACCGCCGTGCCATCTCCCTGATGAACATCGAGATCAACGATCAGAATCTGGCGGGCCAGTCCCTCCTGTTGCATCACGCGGGCGCTGACGGCCAGATCGTTGAAGATGCAGAAGCCGGAGCCGAAGTCGGGAAAAGCGTGGTGGGTTCCGCCGGCGGTGTTGCAGGCCAGGCCGTGCTGCAAAGCCAGCCGAGCGGTGCAGACCGTGCCGCTGACGGCGGTGTAGGTGCGTTGGACCAACTGGGCGCTCCAGGGCAGGCCGATGCGCCGCTGAGCCTTGGCGTCGATGCTGCCCTCGTAGTAGGCCCGCACATAATCGGCCTGATGCACCTGCTCGATCCAGGGCCGGGGAATGAGTTCGGGCCGGTGAACCTGCTCCGGGCTGATAAGGCCGTCCTTTAAGAGCGTCTCGTAGATTTTGCCGAATTTCGACATCGGGAAACGGTGGCCCGGCGGCAAGGGGGTGACATAATCGGGATGGTAAACAATGGGTAGGTTCATAAATCTCCTGCAAGGTTTTTGAAACCTTGTAGGTGTAACACGCAGCGTCAGTTCCGCACCAGACCTTGCAGGTTTTAGAAACCTACAAGGTCAATTGCCTCACTCCCACATATATTTGCCCCAGGCTTGGCGGGCCTCAGCATTGCCGAGGGCGGCGATGGCCAGATAGCGGGGGCGTTTCGGCTCGGAGAGCGGTTTCATGTTGGCCTCGGCCGGGGTGCGATTGCCTTTGCGTCCGTTACAGCGTTGGCAGGCGGTGGTCACATTTTCCCAGGTCGTTTTGCCCCCCCGCGAACGGGGTAAGACGTGATCCAGTGTCAGGACTTGACGGGGCGGGGTGGCTCCACAATATTGACAGGTGTAATGATCTCGGCTTAAAATACCCCGGCGGCTGACCGGCAAGGAGACCCGGCGGGGTATCTTGACGTAGTAGACCAGGCGGATGACTAACGGTTTAGGGATGCTGAAATTCTCAGCACGCAGCATCGCCTTCGTCGCTTCGATCAACTCCGCCTTTTCTTTTAACAGAAGGATGACGGCCCGTTTGACAGAAACGACGCTGATTGGCTCATAGGTTGCATTGAGAACGAGGACATCTCCCACAAGCGACTCCGGCAGTAAGGGGTGAACCGGGATTTGGGCGACATTATATCAAACTCGCCGGAATGGGTCAAATGGTACTGAACCCACCCTTGTGACATTTATCACCGTAAAATGATGGCATATGTCACTTGCCGAAAGTGGACTCTTGTTTTAAGATGGCATAGTTTGTAGAACAATTTGCTAAATTGTTCCGGGTTTGCGGGCAAGTCGTGGCGCAAATTAGCAATTTGCGCTACACACTCCAAATTTTTAACTTAGTTTATGGAGGACAAAGATGTCGATGAATACGAATGTGAAGATCACCACGATTGAACGGCACATTGTTGATGAGCAGCACGCTTTTCCCGATGCGACGGGGACGCTGACCGGCTTGCTGTATGATATTGCCGTGGCCGGGAAGTTGATCGCCAGCCACACGACGCGAGCGGGGCTGGCCGATATTCTGGGCGCGACCGGGAATGTCAATGTGCAGGGGGAGGAGGTGCAAAAGTTGGATATTTACGCCCACCGCACCATCTTCCAGCTCAACGATCATACCGGGCGGCTGGCGGTTATGGGGTCGGAGGAGATGGAAGATGTCATTCCCATTCCCGACAAATACCCGACCGGCAAGTATGTGTTGCTGTTCGACCCGCTGGATGGTTCCTCGAATATTGATTACAACGTCAGCGTGGGGACAATTTTTTCGATCTACCGGCGCAAAACGCCTATCGGGGAACGGGGCACGTTGGAGGATGTCTTGCAGAAGGGACAGGATTTGGTAGCCGCCGGTTACATTGTGTACGGCTCCAGCACGATGCTGGTCTACAGCACCGGCAACGGCGTCAACGGCTTCACCTTAGACCCCAGTATCGGCGAATTTCTGCTCTCTCATCCCAACATTAAATTGCCCAAGCCCAAATATTACAGCGCCAACCAGGGCTATTACAAAAATTGGAGCGAGGGCGTGCAGCGCTTCACCCATTGGCTTCAGGGGGAGGAGGGGCATGATAAAGCCCTCTCTCTACGTTACATCGGTTCGATGGTGTCTGATATTCACCGCAATCTGCTGGCCGGAGGGATTTTCTACTATCCCTTCGATGCCAAAGCGCCCCAGGGGAAATTGCGGGTGCTGTATGAAGCCATTCCGATGAGCTTCATCATCGAGCAGGCCGGAGGGTATGCCTCGACCGGGCGGGGGCCGATTATGGATATCCAACCGACCGAACTGCACCAGCGCACGCCCCTCTTCGTCGGCAACCGGGAGTTGGTGGAGAAGGCGGAGGAGTATATTAAGAAGTATGATGGGTAGCGGCCTGTTGTAACCTGAATCACCGGATTCTTATTGGCTGAACAAGAAAATTTACCACAGAGCCACAGAGACACGGAGCAAAAACCCCGTGCCTCCGCGTCTCTGTGGTTTTTTGTTGACTCGTTCGGATCAGGCCGTTCCAAATTTCACTATAGAATAAAAAGGAGCCACTATGACCGGTGTCAAACATACGACCCACCCGTAGTCTCAGAGCGTCGGGGATTGCACCCCCGCAGCGCCTTGGTGCCGGGTGTAAAAAAGCGACGTTACGTCTGGCCGCCTCCTGATCCGAGACAATCCTCGCCTAAAATCTTATCCAGCGTGGCCACCAACAAATCGGCGTTGGCTTCGGAAAAAACCAGCGGCGGTTTGAGCTTGAGAACGTTGTGCAGCGGGCCATCGGTGCTGATGAGGAGACCGTGATCCCGCATGCGGTTGGCGATGTAGGTCGCCTCGTCCGCCGCCGGTTCGAGTGTCTCCCGGTCGCGGACCAGCTCGAAACCGAGGAACAGCCCCAACCCGCGCACATCGCCGATAAGGGGATGCTCGTCCATCAACCCGGCCAGGCCCGCCTTCAGCCGCTCCCCCACCCGCAGGGCGTGGGCCTGCAACTGCTCCTGCTCGATGACATCCAACACGGCCAGCCCCACGGCGCAGGAGACCGGATTGCCGCCGAAGGTGTTGAAATATTCCATACCGTTGGCAAAGGACTCGGCGATTTCCCGCGTGGTGACTACTGCCGCCAGCGGGTGGCCGTTGCCGATGGGTTTGCCCAGCGTGACGATGTCCGGGACGACGCCCTGCGTCTCGAAGGCCCAGAAGTGGCTGCCGACCCGGCCAAAACCGACCTGCACCTCATCGGCGATGCAGACTCCGCCCGCCGCCCGGACGTGGTCATAAACTGCCGCCAGATACCCGTCCGGCAGCACAATCTGTCCGCCGCAGCTCAAAATCGACTCGGCGATGAAGCCGGCGATGCCTCGATCTTGCTTCTGGACCTGCTCGATGGCGGCCTGCACCTGGGCGGCGTAGTTTTGTCCCGTGGCTGCTGCCAGCCCTTTATACTGCCCCCGATAGCCGTCCGGCATCTCGACGGGGTGGACGTGGGGCGGAGCGCCCTGGCCACCGGGGCCGTTATGCTTGTAGGGACTGATGTCGATCAGAGCGGTGGTGTGGCCGTGGTAAGCGCCATCGACGACGATCATATCCTGTTGGCCGGTGTGGGTTCGGGCCAGGCGCAAGGCCAACTCGTTGGCCTCACTGCCGGAGCAGACGAAAAAGCAGACCTCCAGCGGGTCCGGTAATGTCGCCGCCAGACGTTCGGCGTACCGCACCAAATTTTCGTGGAGATAACGAGTATTGGTGTTCAACAAGGCCATCTGCCGGGTGGCGGCCTCGACGACGCGGGGATGGCTGTGACCGACGTGACAGACGTTGTTGACCCCGTCCAGGTAAGCCTGGCCCGTTTCGTCATACAGATATTGTCGCCAGCCCCGGACGATGTGCAGCGGCTTTTGGTAGGCGATGCTCAAGGAGGGGCCGAGGTGTGTGCGTCGGATGGCCAGAAGTTCGGCCTGGCTCATCGGCTCCGGGGCCGGCGCTAAAGCGGGAAGGCCCAAAATCAGGTTGGGATCGGGGCAGAGGTTGAGCCACACTGCCTGTTGGCTGGGCGCGACGACGCCGGGAAACTCCCCGGAGCGGCCCAGTAAATCGGTGATGATCTGGAAATGGAGGTGGGGCGGCCAATCGCCGTTGGCCGGAAAATCGCCGATTGTAGCCAGCGATGCACCCTGCTGAACCGGTTGGCCCACCCGCAACCCGGCCAGCGACTCTTCGCTCAGATGGCCGTAGAGGGTGTAGAAGGTCAGGTGATCGACCGTATGCTCCAGGATGATCGTCGGGCCGTAGTCGTGATGGGCGCTGTTATTTTGGAAACTGTGAATGAGACCATCCAGCGGAGCCAGCACCGGCGTCCCCGGCGGCAGGAAAATATCGACCCCCAGATGGATGGTGCGCCGCTCCGGAAATTCATCAGTGGGCACGGCGAACAGATCGCCGCTGTAAAAGGGGCGGGCTTCATTGTATCGCCCCAGACCAACCTCGGCCCCGGCCACCTTCATCTGGTCAAAGAGCCGGTCGGTGAAGGCCCGGGTATCGGCCACCGTGGCCAGATTGCCCAGATCGGGACTATCAACGCTCAAATCAAAAACCAACGGCGTACCGTTTTTTAGATCAAGATCAACCACCGGCCCGAAATCGTTTTGGTGGTCGGTCAGCCAGGTGGTGATCTTGTCGGCGGTCGGGTTGGGGGCCAGGCCACAGGCGTGACGGAAGGTGTAATGGGCCAGATGGGGATCAAGGGCCTGCAACTGTTGGAGCAAGGCCCAGGCCGACGTTTCGCTGATCGACAGGTAGGGGTTGTCCGGCTCCTGCTGCTGCTGGTAGGCCGACAGCGTGACGCTGGTGCAGAGGCGCATGCCGATGAGCGGATAGAGGACGGTCAATTCAACCTCGGTCAAGGGCAAAAGCTGGTGGTAGCCACGCACGACGTGAGCCGCGGCAGTCAGCGGGTCGGCTTTATCCAGCATGACGTAGGCCAGGGCAATGGCTAAATCGGCGATGGTGTAGGAGTGCAGGATGTCGCCGAAGTCGATCAGGCCGACTACCTCTCGCCCCAAAAGGGTGGATTCGTTGACCAGGACGTTATGATTGTTGGCGTCGTTGTGGATGATGCTCATCCGCAATGAGCCGAGGCGGGGCGTGACTTCCTGCTCAAATAATTCCAGAAAATGGTCGATGAGCGTATGCCGGTCGGGAGTGGTGATGTGGTTTTTGTGGCGGTTGATGACCGTTGTGGCGTTGGCCAAATCCCACTGAAGATCACGATGGGCGGACGGGTGGGAGAAATCGAGCAGGGCGGCATCGATGCGCCCCAGAAATTGACCGAAACTGTGCAGTAGGGCCGGGCTGTGGGGCTTGACCGTGGCCAGGGGCACACCGGGTAAGTAAGTCAACAGGCGCACAAAGTGGGTGACACCGCCGGGGCTGTTGACGGCGGTGATCCACTCCTCGGCCGGCGTGCGATGAATCTGGGGGACGGGCACTTTGCGTTTGGCCAAATGCTCGATGGCTCGATTTTGGAGATCGAGTATGGCCGACTCTTCATTGGCGCTGGATATTTTTAATACAAATTCACCGGTCTCGCTCTGGAGGTGAAAGTTTTGATCCCGCTCACTCGGCAGGGGGCGGGCTGTGGCTGTTAAGCCATAAAAGCGTTGAGCCAGGATTTCGGCCTCCGCCTCGGTAAAGCGGGGGCGATGGGCGGCAATAGTCATAAATTCACTCCTCGCATAATGATCTCACGCCCCCCATTTTAGGCCAATCTCTGATTTTGCAAATAATGAGGGTGGCTTGTAAACTCTATGACCTTGTAGGTTTTAGAAACCTGCAAGGTCTGGGCTGAACGATGGACCTTGTAGGTTTGAGAAACGGCAAGGTCTGGGCTGAACGATGGACCTTGTAGGTTTTAGAAACCTGCAAGGTCTGGGCTGAAACTGACCTCTTCAGTCACACCTACAAGGTTTTAGAAACCTTGCAGGTGTTGGACTTTGGACAAAAACATTCAGGATTGCAAGACTGAATAGCCTTAAAACATAGCAATTAGCCCGTTTTTTGGCCGATGGAACAGAAATCGGGTAATTATTCGGGGGTTTGAGCAACCACCCGAGTCGCTCAAACCCCCAAATAATTATTCACATCGGCCTTGTGAATTGGGTTAACCGGTCATTTTGGCCGAATTTGCCAGGTTTTTTCAGCCTTTATCGTCTCAGTTTGTCCAAAGTCCAAAGGTGATAAACCGAGATTTTCCAACTTTGGGATTTTGTTTTATGATGAAGGTATCAGACGACCCGGTTTTCAGAAACGAGATGGCATCATGAGCATTGATCCGACAGATGTGCGTTTGGGTGATATTGTCCGGCTCAAGAAAGCGCATCCCTGTGGGGGAACCGATTGGCGGGTCGTTCGCCTGGGCGCAGATATTGGGATTGTGTGTCTGACGTGTGAACATAAGGTGCTGATCCCTCGAGGTAAGTTTGTTAAACAGGTTAAAAAACAGCTAGAACGTGGTCCCGAAGCTCCACCCCCCGTCCCCCCTCCTTATTGAGTTATCCCGTAGCTCTTGGACTTCATTTGATGATATGGTAAAATGGACTAGAGTCGTTAACAGCCTTACTCGTAAAGGGCCGGCTTTAATTCTGTCCAATTTTCTTAGCCATGAACTCGATATGAATCCTAAAACTTACAAATCGTCCTGGGCCGCCTTTCTTCTTTTTTATGTCGTGTTGTTGGGGATTACGTTGACGTTGGATATGATTAACAACGTTCTATCCGTCAGGTATTTTGGTACGCAAGCCGTGCTGATTACGGTCGGGGTGGCAATTTTCGCCGCCGTCGGCATCAAAATGCCCAATCTCTCAGCCTTACACGGCGTCTTTTTAGCCTTCACCGTGGGCATCTTAACCATTATCCCGGCAGTGCTGATGGGTTTGGGGCGGGTCCCCAACCTGTGGCCCCAATATTTTTATATCGCCTTCGGTATGGCCGCCGGTAGTTTCCTGACCTTTCTGTTTATGTTGTTTTCCAAAAAGTTCAAAGAAAAAGAAAAGTCTGAGTAAATATTGACAACTTTAATAGATGTACCCGAACCGATTAAATGTAGTGTGGGCATCACCGCCCATAATGAAGAAGCTAACATTACTAAAATTTTGGAGGCGATGCTCCATCAGCGTCTCCATATGGTGGAGATCGCCGAGATCATCGTCGTTGCTTCCGGCTGCACGGATCGCACCGTCGAAATCATCGAGGCGTTCGCCGCCGAATACCCCCTCATTCATCCCTATGTGCAAGAGCAGCGGGAGGGCAAAACCAGCGCCATCAATGTCTTCCTCAAACATGCCACGACCGATATCTGCGTGCTGGAAAGCGGCGATACCATTCCCCACGAAGATGCCATCGAAAATATGGTGCGGATGTTTGAAGATCCGGCGGTGGGCATGACCGGGGCCCACAAAGTGCCGGTCAACACCCCCGAACATATCATTGGCTTTCTGACCCACCTCCGTTTGAAGATGGAACACCAGCTCTGTCTGGAAATCCCCCGGCTGGGGGAGTTGATCGCCTTCCGCAAAGTGTTCGATCAGATTCCGCCCGATGTGGCTATGGATGAAGCCTTCGTCGAAGCCTTGGTCATCCGGCGGGGGCTGCAAGTGCGCTACGCGCCCGACGCCGTGGTGTTCAATATGGGGCCGGAAACGGTCGGCGACTTTATCAAGCAGCGCCGCCGCAACCACGCCGGGCATCTCCACCTCAAGGCCAAATATGATTACGAAGTATCCAGCATGAACGGCCTGAGAATCCTCAAGCTGGCTCTCGATGAAGTGTGGGGGGCCGTCAAGCTGGTCTGGATTTTGGTCGTGCTGGCCGCGCTGGAGGGGTACTCCCGCATGTTGGGCTGGTGGGATTACCGCATCCACAAACGAACCCACGTCGTCTGGGACATCGCCTGGACGACCAAAGAGGTTAAACAATCGGTCGATACGACCGGCATCAACATCACCTCGCCCCACCTCCCGGCCAAACGCAAGTAACTACCTCCTCAAAAACGGACTTTTTTGCGCCTTCACCCCTTTTGCCGCATAATAACGCTTTAATTTCATTTTGACTGAAAGGCAATGTCGTTGAAAGAGACGCTAATCACTGCCTTGAAAGCCGTCATTAGCCTCGGCTTGATGGGCTATCTGCTGTATAGATTTCTGGGTGACCCCGCCGACCGAGAGGTGCTGCTGACCCACCTGACCACTGCCGATTATCGCTACCTGATCCTGGCTCTGCTGCTATTTCTGGCCGCCGTCATCACCCACGCCTTCAAATGGTTTGTCCTGCTCAAGGCGCAGGGGATTACCGTCCCCTTCAAGGCGCTGGTCAACTACACCTTTGTCGGCCAATTTTTCAACAACTTCCTGCCGGCCAACGTCGGCGGCGATATTATGCGCGGTTTTGGCCTGGCCCGTTACACAGCCCGCAGCGCCGATGCCGCCGTGTCGGTCGTCGTCGATCGCATCATCGGTTTGATGGCCTTTATGTTCTCGGCGATGGTGGCCGCCCTGATTGCGGCCAACGTCATCCCCAACCGGGATAACGGCGCGGATCAAGCCCTGGCCGGGATTTTGACCCAGATCGAGATTGTGGCCGTCATCGGCATGCTGTTTATGGCCGCCGGGTTTATCTTCATCCTGAGCCACCGCCTGCGCCGACTCTTCGGCAAACTGTTCGAGATCAAGCTGCTCCACCCCCTCCAACCCCTCTACCAACATATTTCTGATGCTTTTGGGGCCTACCGTGACCAATACAAAGCCCTGATCTGGGCCTTTACGCTGGGCGTCGGCATCGTCATCCTGACCAGCCTGGTCGATATCGCCATCGTCGCCGGGCTACGGGGTGACATCGAACCGATTTACATCTTTCTATTCAATCCGATCATCGCCATCATCCTCATCGCCCCGATCAGCATCGGTGGCTTAGGAACCGGCTCCTTTCTGTACGTCGAGCTGTATGCTTTGGTGGGAGCGCCGGGCGCGTTGGTCTTTGCCCTGTCTCTGTTCAAGCAGGCTATTCTCTACCTGGGCAGTTTACCCGGTGGCTTTTTGTGGCTCCGCAGCCGGGAGAAAACACCGACCATTCCGGTCGACCAGCCCGACCTCATCAAGAAAGAGGTGGAGGAGTGGCGCGAGGAGCAAGCGTCGGTGCGATGAGTCAAGCCTTGAGGACCACCGGCACAATCATCGGGGGGCGGTGGGTGCGGTGGTAAAAGTTCATTAGATTTTATTATTATGTTCTACCGTTAAGGAAATAGTTGCTCCCCCTTCGGCTCGATATGCCCTGTTATGGCTCGACCGTAATAACCACATTCCCCTTTTTTCGGCCTGTGTCCACATACCGGTGGGCCTCGACAATCTCTGCCAGCGGATAGCGGCGATCAATGACCGGTTTTATCTTCTCCGCCTCCAGCAGCTCTTTCAGAAAGAGCAGGTCTCGTCTTCTTTCGGCGGGCGGCCGCATGCCGGTGGCCGCAATCTTCATCTTTTTGCGACCAAACATCGACGTCCATAACACCTGGGGCAGAATGGCCAGCCCATTGATAGCCGCTTCAAGAAAGATACCATTTGGCTTGAGCGACTTTTTACAGCGGGCAAAGGTCGTCTTGCCAACCGTGTCGAAAATAATGTCATACGTCTCGCCGCGTTGGGTGAAATCTTCTTCGGTGTAATCAATGACCGTATCGGCCCCCAGCGATTTGACCAGGGTTACATTGGCGCTGCTGCATACGCCGGTCACCTGCGCCCCAAAGACTTTAGCCACTTGGACCGCCGCCGCCCCGACACTCCCGGATGCGCCGTTGATTAGCACCTTGTGGCCGGGCTGAATATGGCCCGTATCTCTCAGGAAGGGCAGGGCGGTCAGGAAGCCATCGACGCTGGCGGCAGCCTCCTCGTAGGAGACGTTGGCCGGTTTTAGGGCCAGCACCCCCTCCTCCGGCAGACAGATATACTCGGCGTTGGCCCCAAAGGTGGGGCCGGCTGTACCAAAAACCGGGTCGCCCGGCTTGAATAGGGTCACATCTTGGCCGACGGCTTCAACGTCCCCGGCCAACTCCTCCCCCAGTTGGGTATTTTTCGGTTTGGTCAGGCCGGTGAATAATCGGGCAATCCACGGCTCCCCCCGTCGAAAGGTAGCTTCCGTGGCCGTGACCGTGGTGGCGTGGACTTTGATGAGGAGTTCATTCTGTTTGGGGGCCGGTCTGGCCGCTTCGGTCAGGCGCAGCACCTCCGGCGGCCCGTATTCTGTGTATATTATCGCTTTCATCATTTTTTCTCCCTTTTTTGATTGGGGTTTATGTACTCTGTACCTAAACAGCGGGGCTGGGTCGCAATTCCGCCTGTGGCGAATTTACCCCCTTAACCAGCAGCCACACCGCCATCGACAACTCGCTGATAAAGGCCGGCAGGAACATCACCAGGGCAAATATGGCTTCGTAAGCATCATAATCGGGCAACAGAAAACCGGCAAAATCATAATCAGAGATGATGATCTTTAGATACAGCACGCCGGCAATTCTGGCGGGCTTTTGGTTCGTACTCATTTTTTCACCTTATTTAAGGTACAGGTATCATATCATCAAGAGGGTTGGTTGGGTAGATACTAAAGTATTGAATTATTGTATCTCCCTATTGGTTGGGGGTTGTGCTGTCGGGGGCGGGGGAGTGAAACAGGGGGGAGTGAAAAGGCGAAGGGCGGCCCTGGGGCCGCCCTTCATTAGGATGAGTTAGGTAGAGGTAGAATGATGTCTAGTTAGCCACTTCACCGAGTTCGACGTTCCAGATGTCGTCGGTGAAGAGCCAGTAGTGGATGATTTCATCGCTGCTGTTGCGCACGCGGATGCGGTACTCGTTGCCATCCACCAGCCAACCGTCCCAGAACAGGGTTCCGGTTTGCTGATCGTGATCGCGGGTGACAATCGCCCCGGAGCCGAAGTGGGGCATATCTTCGGTGTTGCCCCGGCTCCAGATGTGGGTGTCACCGGCGTTGAAGATGTCCATATGGACGCGGTGAACGTTGTTGCCACCGTTGGGCGTTTGATACAGGGTCAGTTGCAGATGCTCGGCGCTTTCGCCGTCGAAGTCCACAATCTTGACTGAGTACCAGCGCTCATCGCCGGGAGCCAGGTCGCCCTCGTTGACGCCTGTTTCCAGAGCCAGGGCGTTATTCGGGTCGGTGCCGGGCGCAACGCGGACCACAGGCTTCGGCGCAGCCGGTTCACCCATCTCGACGTTGATGATGTCGCCGGTGAAGAGGTAGAAGTCCACATCGAAGTCGTTATCGTTGCGTAACCGGACCAGATAGGTTTGGTCGTTGAGGAAGTGACCGTTCCAGACCAGCTCGCCGGTCAGGGGGTCGCCATCTCGCTCGACGATCCGGCCCGCGCCAAAATTTTGGACGGCCTCCGGGTTGCCCACGCTCCAGTGATGGGCGTAGGTGTTCAGGAACATATCCATATGGATTTTATGGATCATATTGCCGTCACCGGGAGTAACGAAAAGGGTCAGTTCCAGCGGTTGGCGGGAGTCGCCGTTCACTTCGGCCACTTCCATCGCCACCCAGTAGTCGGTCCCGGCGGCGATTTTACCCTCTTGCAGGCGCACCTCGTTCGGCTTCAAGGTCATCTCGAACGGGTGGTTGGGATCGGTACCGGCCGGCAGGTCGGTTTCGACCGGCGCTTCGGCCTCGGCCTGCGGTTCGGCCACCGGCTCCGGCTGGGGCAGCGCCGTCATCGGCGTTTTGATCTCTTCCGGCACATCATCCACATCCACAAAAATCGTGTAGTAGATGGTAAAGTCGGAGTTGTTGGTCACTTTGGCGTAGTAGGTTTGGTCGAGGTGCAGCTCACTGCTGAGGAACAACTCGCCAGTATTGGGGTCGCCATCGCGGGTGACTACGAAGCTCTGGCCCAGGCTTTGGAGATCATTGTTTTGGCCCAGGTACCACTGTTCCAACTGTTGGTCATTGTGCAGACCAAAGTCGATGAATTGGCCCTGGTTGCTGCCTTTGTTGGGGGTGAACACGAGTGACATGTTGACACTGCGGGCGGGCGATCCCGGCGTGCCTCCCAGATCGAATTGATGCCAGGCGGTTTCGCCGGGGGCCAGGGTGCCGCTTGCTTGGTTGTCTTCAATCTGAATGGCGGTAAACGGGGTTTTACCGCTCATCCGGCTGGCGTTCACGCTGGGGGCGATCAACGTCACGGCGATGACAACTAAGCTAAGGGCGGTCAGGCCACCCAGCCCAATCATAAATTTCTTGAGCATAGCTTATCTCCTTTCAAGAACGAATGTGGGTCGGTCAGTTTGATATTGGAAATTGATGACGTAGTGATAAGTGCGCTCTTGGCGTTCTCATCCTCTACCTCTGTACCTAACAGGGGTTGTCAAACAGTTCACCACCGGTTATGGATCGGCTTATCTCAGGACAAAGCGGATCGTAAACCTTATGCTCCCAGTGTAGCTTTAATGGAAGCGACTGTGAAGCGTAGAATACTCGTA
The DNA here is from genome assembly GCA_964638395.1 of uncultured Caldilineaceae bacterium. Taxonomy (GTDB): domain Bacteria; phylum Chloroflexota; class Anaerolineae; order 4572-78; family J111; genus CAZWZZ01. The sequence goes on along the minus strand of CAZWZZ010000075.1, from coordinate 213 downwards.
TATTTTTACGGGGGAGAACAACTGAGTAGAAAGTGCGGTTTATAACGGAGGTAAGTACGGAGCTTTCCGTAGTTTACCCGGAGACGATAGGCGATTCTGCCGAGGAGAGCTTGAGAAAAAAGGCCCAAAAATTTGCTACTGCGCCGGATTCTGTAGTTTGTGCGGAGAAATTTACATTACCTGCAAGGTTTTTGAAACCTTGTAGGTGTCTGG
>CAZWZZ010000074.1:0-13841 GCA_964638395.1 uncultured Caldilineaceae bacterium | reverse complement strand
GACGAACCGGAGGGGCTGGCAGGTCAAGCTGATCGACTTTGGCATCTCTACCGTTTTGTCCCGCGAGAATGCGACCGTCCGCAACCCCAATGTTCTCGAAGGAACCCTGACCTATATGTCGCCGGAACAGACCGGGCGCATGAACCGGGCGATAGATTATCGCACCGACTTTTACTCCCTCGGCGTAACCTTCTACGAACTCCTGACCGGTCGCCCTCCCTTCAACGCGGCCGATGCGTTGGAGATGGTTCACGCCCATATTGCCCGCCGGCCCCAGCCGCCCCATCGTATCAATCAGGAGGTGCCGGAAACGGTATCTAAGATCGTGCTGAAACTGCTGGCCAAAACCGCCGAGGAGCGCTACCAAAGCGCCTACGGTCTCAAGGCCGATTTGGCAGCCTGTCTCGACCAGATGCAAGCAACGGGCTATATCGCCCCCCTGCCTCTGGGCCAGCAAGACATTTCCGACCAGTTTCAAATTTCCCAGAAACTATACGGACGCCAGGCGGAAATCGACACCCTGCTAACCACCTTTGAGCAGATTCCCCCCTCCCAGATGATCCTGGTGTCGGGCTACGCCGGGATCGGCAAATCCTCCCTCATCTATGAAGTTCACAAACCTATTGTCCAGCGGCGAGGCTACTTCATCTCCGGCAAATTCGACCAATACAAACGGGATATTCCCTATGCCTCCCTCATTCAGGCATTTCAGGAATTGATTCGGCACATCCTGACTGAGGATGAAGCCCAAGTCACTACCTGGAAAGAAAGTCTGTTAGCTGCTTTTGGCTCCAACGGCCAGGTTATCATTGATGTCATCCCCGAAATCGAGTTGATCGTGGGGCCGCAGGCCCCCGTGCCGACTCTGCCCCCGACCGAAGCCCAAAACCGCTTCAACCTGCTCTTCCAAAAATTTGTCCGCGTGTTTGCCCAGGAACCCCATCCCCTGGTTATCTTTCTCGATGATTTGCAGTGGGCTGACTCGGTCACCTTGAGCCTGCTCAAGTTGTTGTTGACCGACCCCGATACCCAACACCTGCTGGTCATTGGCGCGTATCGAGACAACGAAGTCGAGGCCGGGCATCCGTTGAGGTTAGCCCTGGCCGAAATGAAGAAAACAGCCGTCATCGTCAAGGAAATGGCTCTGGAGCCTTTGCAGGTCTCTCACGTCACTGACCTCATCGCCGATACCCTCAACCAGTCACCGCAGAGCGTGGCCCCCCTGGCCAAATTGGTGGTTGATAAAACCGGCGGCAATCCCTTCTTCGTCAACGAGTTTCTCAAATCGTTGTATGATGAAGGCGCGTTGAGCTTCGTCGCCCCGGTCGAAACAGCCAAAACAAAGGAGCGGGGTGGCTGGCAGTGGGACGTGGCCCACATTCAAGGCATGAATCTGACCGATAACGTAGTCGAATTGATGGCCGGTAAAATTCAAAAATTGGCAGTAGCCACCCAACAGGCCCTCAAGCTGGCTGCCTGCATCGGCAACCACTTCGATCTGGAGACGCTGGCCATCGTTGGTGAAAAATCTCAGACCGAGATGAGCCAGGATTTGTGGGAGGCCCTGGAAGAGGGGCTGGTAGTGCCCATCGGCGATGGGTACAAGCTGGTGCAAGAGGAGAGGGAGGTCGTCCCTCCAGAGATAACGGGCCGAGGTCAGGTTGATTTTGACCGGGCCAGTTACGAATTTCTGCACGACCGGGTGCAGCAGGCCGCTTATTCCTTGATCCCGATGGCGGAAAAACAGGCGCTCCATCTCAAAATCGGGCGATTGATGCTCGACAACGTGCCCTCAGCCGACGAGACCGATCATCTTTTCGATGTCGTCAGCCATCTGAATATGGGGGCCGACCTCATCACCGCCCCGGCGGAGCGGGAGCAGTTGGCCCGGCTAAATCTAACGGTCGGCCAGAAAGCCAAATCGGCGATGGCCTACGAGCCGGCTCTGCACTATCTGGCCGATGGTATAGAACTGCTGCCCCCGGATAGGTGGCAGCGCCATTACGAGTTGACCTTTGCCCTCTACCGAGAGCGGGCCGATGCTGAATATCTGGCCCACAATTTTGAGCAGGCCGATGCGCTGTTTGACGTGCTGTTGGCCGAAGCCCAAAGCGACCTGGATCGGGCACGCATCTACACCATGCGGGCCGTACAGTATGCAAATTTGGGCCAGTTTGACAAGGTGCTACAGGCCGGACGAACCGGCTTGAGCCTGTTGAGAACAGTCCTGCCTGACACCGACGAAGCCACCCAACAAGCCGTCGGTGAAACATTGGCCGCGATCCAAACGCATCTGGGCGATAGGCAGATCGCCGAGTTACGCCACCTGCCGACGATGACCGATCCACTCGACCAGGCCACCATTCGTCTCTTTAACGCTATGCTGGCCCCCTCTTATCTGTTAGGGCAGATGAACCTGACCTTTCTGCTGGCGGCCAAAATGGTCAATATGTCCATCGAGCATGGCAACGCCGATGTCTCGGCCCCCGGCTATATCTGGTACGGTCTTTTTGTCGGGGCCGGGTTGGGCAACCTGAAGGTCGGCTACGAATATGGGCAACTGGCCCTGTCGCTGGAAGAGAGTCCGGCCCGTCATCAAGTGACCTATCTATTTGCCAGTTCGGTCAATCACTTCCGCGAGCATGGCCGCCTCGGCGTTGATTTCTACCAACGCGCCTACCAGATGTGTATCGAAGCCGGTGATTTGGTCTACGCCGGCTATGCCAGCAACTGCATTCCCATCACCATGTTTATGGCCGGCTGGCCGCTGGAGGCCGTGGATGACACGATCCAGCAGTACAAAAATACGCTGAAAGTGACCAAGAATCCCTACGCCTACCTGTGGCCGATTTATGAGCAGATGGGCCGAAATCTGCGGGGCCTGACCCCGGAACGGATGAGCTTGAGCGAGGGTGATTTTGATGAAGCGGCCTGCCTGAAGCAGTTGAGCCAATTAGCCGCCGATGGCACCGATATTATCTCCCTCAACTGGCTGGGCATGCTCAAGACGATGCAGCTCTATATTTTTGAAGCGTATGATGAGGCCCTGACTTACGCCAAGATCACCAATGACACCATCGCCGCTTCGACCGGCCTCTATCTCACCCCCTGTTACAATTTTTACTACGCCCTCCTGCTGACGGCCCTCTATCCAACGGCAACCGCCGACGATCAACAAAAATATTGGGAAACGTTGGAGCGCCACCAGGAGGGCCTCAAAAATTGGGTCGAAAATTCCCCGGCCAACTTTGAACATCAATATTTGCTGGTCGAGGCTGAAATGGCCCGTCTCCGGGATGATCCCTTGTCGGCGATGACTCTCTATGACCAGGCCATCGAGTCGGCTCAGGCCAACGACTATCTCCAGAACGAAGGTATCGCCAACGAATTAGCCGCCAAATTTTATCTGGAGCGTGGTCACGAAAAGATCGCCAGACCGTACCTGTTGGAGGCCCGCTACGCCTACCTCAAATGGGGGGCGCTGGGCAAGGTGGCGGCTCTGGATGAACAGTATCGACGTTTGTTGGGGCAATCGTCGGCCCGTTTGACCGGCGACAGGTCGATCACCGCCACGGGCGACACGCAGGTCAGCCAGCTCGATCTGTCCAGCGTCCTCAAAGCCTCCCAGGCCATCTCGGAAGAGATCGTGCTGGATAAGCTCCTGGCCAATCTGATGGAAATCGTTATCGAGAATGCCGGGGCGCAGCAGGGCTATCTGCTCTTGAAGCAGGCGGGACGATGGGTCATCGAGGCCGAAGGAGCGGTCGATCAGGCAACAGTGACCACCCTCCAATCGCTGCCGGTTGAAGCCGGACAGGTCGCACCGGCCATTGTCAATTACGTGGCCCGAACGCACGAAGCGGTTGTCCTGGATGATGCGGTCAACCTGGGCGATTTCACCGGCGATGCCTACATCGTGACCCATCGCCCCAAATCTGTCTTATGTCTGCCCCTCCTCAACCAGGGCCAACTGGGCGGTATCCTCTATTTGGAAAATAACCTGACCACGGGGGCCTTCACGGCCGACCGGCTGCAACTGCTGAACGTCCTCTCCGCGCAGGCGGCCATCTCCATCGAAAATGCCGCCCTCTACGCCGATTTGGAACACAGCGAGCGTAAATATCGCACCCTCTTCGAGGACTCGAAGGATGTCATTTTGATTACGAGGCCGGCGGGAGAGATTGTGGACATCAGCCCGGCCTGTCTGGACGTTTTTGGCTATCCCCGTGACGAGATGCTGCGGCTGAATATCGGCACTCTGTACGCCACCCCGGCCGACCGGCAAGCCTTTCGGAGGCAGATTGAACGGGACGGTGCGGTCAAAGATTTCGAAGTGACGTATCGCCGGAAGGATGGGGCCTTGATCGACTGTCTGATTACGGCCACCCTGCGCCAGGCCGACGATGGCTCGCTGTTAGGCTACCAGGGCATTATCCGGGACATTACCGAGCGCAAACAGGCCGAGCAGGAGCGACAGCGGCTGACCGCCATCGAGCGGGAGTTGAGCCTGGCTCAGGAAATTCAGCGCAGTCTCCTGCCGCCCGTTAAGCCGGGCTGGAGTGAGCTGGAGGTGTGGTGTTACAGTATGCCGGCCCGCGAAGTCGGCGGCGATTTTTACGCCTACCACGTCTTAGAGGGATATGATCTAACCGGTGGCGAGCCGGTCACGGCCTATACCCTGGCCGTAGGAGACGTTTCCGGCAAAGGCATGCCGGCGGCTCTGCTGATGACCGTCAGCCTGGCCTCCCTCCAAGCCGTCATCAACCAGCCCCGTCGTCCCGCCGAATTGTTGACTTACCTCGACCAGGCCATCACCCCCTACACCCGCACCACCCACCAAAATTGCGCGTTGGTCTACATGCAGTTGACGCCGGCTCCCGACGGTCAGGGCCGCATCCTCCACGCGGCCAATGCCGGCTGCATTACGCCGATCATCCGCCGGGCCAGGGGCGGCGTCGAGTGGGTGGAGGTTGGCGGGCTGCCGCTGGGCGTCGATTTGAGGTTAGAGTTTGGATACGACGAGGTGAGCCTGGCCCTGAACAAAGGGGACATCGTCATTCTGACTAGCGATGGCGTGGTAGAAGCCAACGGTGCGGATAATGAGATTTTTGGCTTTGACCGGCTGGAGCAGGTGGTGGCTGCCGGTCCGACCAACAGCGCCGCTGCGATGCTGACCCATCTCAAAAATGAGGTAACTGCATTCGTCGGCCAACGCGATCCCCACGATGATTTAACAATGATCGTGGTTCGCGTTTAGGGTCCAACTCGTGCCCCTGCGGGTAACGCCAGCGGTCTTTTTTGGCAGGTGGGGGTAAGTTTATTGCCGCCGGCTGTCCCGCTCCACAGCCAGGCAGTTGGCGATGAGAGGTTCCTCCAGGCGCAGCACCGGAACCATATGCTCGCCGATGCGGATGGCCATGTACGCATTTTCGCTGCCGTCGAAGCGCATGGCTCGGTCCACCTCGATGCCCCACGTTTCCCCCAGGGCGATCAGATTCTCCGCGTGTTCCGCCAACAGCAGACCATAGGAGGCGCTGAGGAAGAGATATTTGCGATCTTCGGAGATCGCCACCGTTAATTTGGCCCAGCGGGAGGTGCGATAATGCTCCAAATTCTCCACATCAAACCACTCCTGCTCGGTGTCGAAGTCGTAGACCCCGTCCCATATAAACAGCGGTCCCCCCCCCCAAGAAATAGTTGTTTTGTCATACTCCTCCCGCTCGCGGATGACATCCATATCGAAGCGGCTATCCTTCTGGAACAGGGCGGCCCGGCCCAGATGGAAGAACAGGTCGCGGCCCGTCTCGGTTTTGTTGCTGCCGTTCAGGCCGTGATAATCGGCGTCGGTCACTACCAGCGAGTCGGGGGTGTAGCAGAAGGAAGGGGTGATGAGGGTCTCCCGGTTGTCGGTCTGGGGGATGATGTTCCGCAGGACGTAGCCGGACTCTTCCAGGTCGATGACGACGTGGTGGACATTGTCGTAAACGATGTAGACCAGGCCCGGCGCAATTTCGTAGGTTTCCTGGGAGAGGGCCAGGGTGCGTAGGCGAGCCAGCGTGGTCGCATCGGCTTTGAGCAGGGCATCCAACTGCGTATCCGAAAGCTGTTCGTTGGCCGGACAGCCGGCACAATCGCGGCGGACGTGGGGCGTTTCGGCCAGAAAGAGGTCGAAGTTGTAAACAGCCGTCGGTAGAGGTTCGGCTGCGGTCCCGCAGCCGGCGGCATTACACCCGGCCAGGTCCAACGTCGGCGTCGGTGTGGGTGTTGGGGTCGAGGTTTTCGTGGAGGTGGGAGTCTGGGTCGGCGTCGCCGTGTTGGTGGGCGTGGCCGAAGGAATGGGGGTCGGGCTGGCGGTGGGCGGCGGGGTTACGGTCGAGGTCGAGGTCGGTTGGAGGGCCACGGGGATTTCGGCCGGCGTTGAGGAGCCGCACCCGCCGAGGAGCAACGCCCCGCCGAGGAGCAGCGGGATCAGTAGACCGGTTTTTAAGGTTCGGGCTTGATGAAACGAGACAACGATTTGACTCATCTGGGTATCTCCTGTATTCGGGCTAGATGTTAATGAGGTGCCCCGACTTGAACGGGGAGATCGACGTCGTCGTAGATCAAAACTTCGTTATGGATGGTCGCCATTGACACCCCGGCGCTGATCAGGGCTAAAATGCCACACAACCCCATCATCAACCGGAAACCATCGACAAAGGCTGCGTCGATAGCCGTTTCAACCCCGGCCACAACATCCCCTTCCAGAGTGACCGGAGCCTCCGCTCCCCCCAATTTCAGCGTTTCCTCCTGGAGTAGGTGGCGATCTTCGGCTGACAGATCGAGGGGTTCGGTGCGCTGGAGGAGGGAGTTGGTAAATTGCAAAATCATCAAAAAGCCGAGCAGGGCCACGGCCAACATGGTGGCCACCCGGGAGACGGCGTTGCTGACCCCGGAGGCCAGCCCGGACAGGTGGGTGGGCACGACGGCCAGGGCCACAGTCGTCAGCGGGGCGACGGTGATGCCCAGGCCGATGCCAAAAACGATTGTGGCCGGGAAAAAGGTCAGCCAGTAATTAGCTTGGGGGCCGGGCAGCATATAGAGAAAGAAACCGGCGGCGATGACGATGGGGCCGACGATCATCAGCAGGCGGGGACCAAATTTATCGGCAAAGATACCGGCCCAGCGGGAGATCAGAAAGAGGGGGATGATGATCGGCATAAAGGCGGCCCCAGCCTGCGTGGCCGTGAAATGTTGGATCTGCTGCAAGTTGAGGGTCAGGAAAAAGAAGACCCCGCTCATGGCGAAGTAGAGGACGAAGGTCATCAGAGTCACGCCGCTGAAGGGCCGGTTTTTGAACAGGTAGAGGGGAACCATCGGATGGTCGATTTTGGCTTCGACCAGACCAAAGGCCAGCAGACAGAGGAGACTGGTGACCAGAGAAATCCAGACGAGTGGATCGTTCCAGCCCAGCTTTGGCCCTTCGATGAGGCCGTAGATCAACCCGCCCAGGCCAATGGTGATGAGAGCGGCCCCCAGCCAATCCTGTTTTTCGGGGACGACCTCGCTCTTGCTTTCGGGGACGTAGCGCCAGCTCAACAGCAGGGTCAGCAAGCCCAACGGCAGGTTGATGTAAAAAGCGGCTCGCCAGGTGACGTTATCGACCAGCCAACCGCCCAACAGGGGGCCGATGGCCGTGGTGATGGGGATAAAAGCGGACCAGGTTCCGACCACCCGGCCCCGGATATTGGCCGGAAAGGTAGCGTTGAGGATGGCCAGGCTACCGGGCAACATAATCGCCCCGAACACCCCCTGAAAAATGCGGGCGATGTTCAGAAAGAACAGGCTGCTGGCCGCGCCACAGGCCACCGAGGCCAGGGTAAAGCCCACCAGCCCAATGTTGAACAGCTTCTTGCGGCCATACCGGTCGCTCAAGGAACCGGCCACCAGAATGGGGACGGTCAGGAAGAGGATGTAAATATCAACGAGCCACTGTAGCCCGCTCACGGAGGCGTTGAACTCTTTTTGAATTTGGGGCAACGCCACGGTGACGATAGTGCCATCCAGATAGACCATGCCGGAGCCGATGATCGTGACGGCCAGAATGAGAGTCCCTTGCATTGCAGACAGGTTAACGTCGGAAGCGGGCGTCGTAGAGGAATTGGATTTCGTGACCAAAAAAATTTACCTCACCAGCAGAATCAAAAAAATCGGTTTTTAAGTGTACCGACAGCTTAAGCTAACATTAGCGGCTAAATTTTAGGTTAAAATAGAAAACAAACAAAGAGGACGTGAGTCCCGAATATACCAAAACAAAGGCCCCGGATTGGGGCCGAGTATCGCCAGGATGTGCCGCTGCGTTAATTTTGGGATTATTTGGAAAAATGTACAGTCAAGATTTCCGGCCTAGCCCATAGAGAAAGAAGCTATCGGTTTGGTGAATGGCCAGATCAATACCGACCGTACCAAACTGACGAGTCAGCGTGTCAGTTTCATAAAACACCTTGACGATCTCAAATTCCCGACCATCGTTGAGACGGCGGGGCAGTGTGGTGTTGGCGCTGGAAAGGGTGGGGCCAAACTGCGCCCGTTGCACCAGGGCCTCTGACATATCGCGGGAGGCCGCCGACGGTTCTGGCCGCGAGTCTACAAAAAAGAGCTTCCCGCCCGGCTTGAGCGCCTCACCGATGGTGACGATAAAATCATACAGTTGGTGGGGGGGCACGTGGGAGAGCCAGAAGCCCATAAACACCGCGTCGTAGCGCACAACCGGTTGCCAATAAAAGAGATCGACTACGGTATAGGTGACTCTGTCGCTGTTCAGTTTGCGACGATTGAAGGCCAACATCGCCTCCGAGCTATCCAGGGCGGTCACGTGGTCGGCCCGTTTGAGTAGCTCGGCTGTCCAGATGCCCGTGCCGGCGGCCACATCCAGAACGTGTCCCCTCAAATCAAAGGCATGCAGGGCCTGGCGTATCTGGGTGGCTTCCACTTCCCACCGGGCGGTGTGTTCCGGGCCGTGGTCGTAACGCCCTTGCCGGTAAAACCACTCATCATACTCGGCGGCCCGGGCCTGATAATAGGCTTTTTGCTCCTCCAGAACATCTTTTAAGGCATCTGGCATCCTGCCTCTCCTACGTCAGTTGATGGATCTTTTTTAATTGACCCAGTAGCCCCGACACGTCCGGTTCTCGCCAGGGAGACACCCCAATCTGATCGTCGATGGCCGAGTCGGACAGCAAGCTGCGGAAGGTGTTGCCCACCCCGGCGGACAACACATCAAGATTATAGCCGCCTTCCAGGACGAAAACAATCCGCCCCTGACACAAATCGGCGGCCAGGTCGATGATGTCCTGGCACAGCCGGCTGTAGCCGGTCAGGCTCAGGCCGACATCGGCCAGAGGATCTTCCCAATGGGCATCATACCCGGCGGAGACGAGGATCAGGTCAGGCTGGAAGCGGCGCACTACAGGAAAGACCACCTCGCCGTAGAGCCGCTTGAAGCCCTCATCTCCGGTTCCCGGCGAAACGGGCAGGTTGACCGTCGTGCCCTGCCCCTGGCCGCTGCCGATTTCATCCAAGCCACCCGTGCCCGGATAGAAGGGGTATTGGTGGCTGGAGATAAAGAGAATATCCGGGTCTTCATACAAAATATCCTGGGTGCCGTTGCCGTGATGCACATCGAAGTCGATGATGGCCACCCGCTCCAGGCCCATATCGAGACGAGCGGCCCGGGCGGCGACGGCCACATTGCCAAAGAGACAGAAGCCCATCGCCCGACTGGGGACGGCGTGGTGGCCGGGGGGCCGGACCAGGGCAAAGCCGTTGTCCAACTGGCCCCCAACCACAGCCTTGACCAGATCGACCACGCCGCCGGCGGCCTTCATCGCCGCATCATAGGAAAAATGGTTGGTGTAGGTATCCGCATCGAGCCGCCCGCCCCCGTTGCGGCTGACCTCCTCCACCAACTGCATATAGCGCGGATGGTGGCAGCGGGTGATCTCTTCGACTGTGGCCTCCCGACTGGTGACGAGTTTTAACTTTGGCAGAAAGTCGTATGCTTTCAGATATTTTATAATCGCCTTGAGCCGATTGGCGTTCTCCGGGTGACCGGGAAAGTCATGTAATGTAAATGATTGATCAAAAACTAAGCCGGTTGCCATAACCCTACTCTTCCTTGAATATTTATGTGATCTGTACTGAATAGCCCCAGTATAGCACGCTCATCCGCCCCTGACAATCTGAGGTCGATGGGTTGTATTGTGATTCAAAGCTGGTATAATGGTCACACGCTGCAACGAGAAGGAGTTTCCGCACCCTATGGAAGTTGTACAGACGTTTGTCGAAAAAGTAAGCCGCAACGTCGAAAAGGTGATTATCGGCAAGCAACAGGCTATCGAAGAGACCCTGTTGGCTTTGTTATGCAAAGGGCATATTTTGATCGAGGATGTACCCGGCACGGGCAAAACGATGCTGGCCCGGTCGGTGGCCCGCTCGATTGGCTGCACCTTCCGCCGCATCCAATTTACGCCCGATATGTTGCCCAGCGATGTGACCGGCGTTTCGGTTTTTAACCAAAAAACTCGGGAGTTCGAGTTCCGGCCCGGCCCGGTTTTTGCCCAGATCGTTCTAACGGATGAGATCAACCGGGCCACGCCCAAAACCCAGAGCGCCCTGCTGGAGGCCATGGATGAACGGCAGGTGACGGTCGATGGCGAAACGTACCTGTTGGATGATCCCTTTCTGGTGTTGGCCACCCAAAACCCTATCGAGTATGAAGGCACGTTTCCCTTGCCGGAGGCCCAATTGGATCGTTTCTTGCTGCGGATTCGGATGGGCTACCCGGACAAGGATAGCGAATTTGCCATGCTGGGGGCGCAACAATTCAATCACCCCATCACCCAATTAGCGCAATCGGTCAGCCAGGAAGAGCTGATCAACGCTCAGGAAACGGTCAAGCAGGTGTACGCCGATGATCTGGTCAAGGAGTATATCATCAATCTGACTACCGCCACCCGCAGCCATCCCGATGTCTACCTGGGGGTCAGTCCCCGGGGCAGCCTGGCCCTGTACCGCACCGGCCAGGCATTGGCCGCTATCCGCCAGCGGGATTATATCATCCCCGACGACATCAAATATCTGGCCGAGACGACCCTGTCCCACCGCTTGATTATCAGCCCCGCCGCCCGCATCAAGAACGTCGATCCCAAAGAGGTCATCCAGGATATTTTATCGACCGTGCCCGTGCCCGGCGCTCGCGTGCCCAGCCGGTAACTCCGGTAACTAAGGAAAATATACGTGCGTACTCTCGAACGTAGTTGGGTCCTGTTCGTGATGTGGTTGGTCTCGTTGATCGCCGCGCTGTCGGTGGGGAACGCTATTTTTTTCAGCCTGACCTATCTCTTCACCTCGATTTTGCTCCTCTCATTTCTGTGGGCCTGGCTCAATGTCAATCTGGTACGGGTCACCCGCCATATTCGCTCCCGGCACATCCAGGCCGGGGAGTTCATCGACGAGCGGTTCATAGTGGAGAACACCGGGTTTCTACCGAAGCTGTGGATCGAAATCAAGGATCACTCCGATCTGCCCAACCACCGGGCCAGCCGGGTCGTTTCCAGCCTGGGCGGCAAACGGCAACACAGTTGGCACGTCCGCACCCGTTGTTACCAGCGGGGCCGTTTCACCCTCGGCCCGATTACGCTGACCAGCGGCGATCCCTTTGGCCTCTTTCTTTTTGAGAAAACATTGCCCCGCTTCACCTCCCACGTTGTGGTCTATCCCTTGGCCGTACCCCTGCCCGGTTTCCATCCGCCTGTCGGGGAGATGACCGGCGGGGAGGCCATGCGCCGCCGCACCCATTACATCACTACCAATGTGGCCGGTATCCGCGAATATGCTTTCGGCGACAGCCTGAACCGTATCCATTGGCCCAGCACCGCCCGCACCGGGCGCATGATGGTCAAGGAGTTTGAGTTGGACCCGATGGCCGATGTCTGGATTTTTCTCGATCTGGAGCGGCGGGCGCAGGCCGGCCTCACCTCCGAAGAGATCGAGCCGCCCCCGCTGCCGGACGTGCCGTGGGAGCAACTGCCGCCGTTTGAGCTGCCCCCCAGCAGCGCGGAGTATGGCGTGGCCATCACCGCTTCGGTCTGCAAACATTTTCTGGAGCAGAACCGGGTGGTCGGTTTCCTGACCTATCCCGACGCCCAGCACCGGGAGATTGCTCAGAGTGATCGGGGAGCGCGGCAGATGAGCCGCATCAACGAAATCCTGGCCGTGGTCCAGGCCCACGGCAACATCCCCCTGACCGAAGTGTTGGCCGCCGAGACCGCCCGCTTCAACCGCAACACCACCTTGATTATCATCACCCCCTCCATCGAGGCGGAGTGGGTGGCCGCCGCCCGCCACCTGAGCAGTCGCGGCGTGCGCGTCTCCGTCATCCTGATCGACCCCGGCAGTTTCGGTATGCCCTACAACGCTCTCGACGTGGAGATCGAGCTGACCGCCAGCCACATTCCCCATTACGTCGTCCATTGCGGCGATGCGCTGGAGCAAGCCCTGGCCAACGGCCGGAGTTTGCGTTAGGCTCTCCCTAACCGGCGAACGAAACATTGTCACCGGGCACGTTCCAACTCATTCGATCCGTGACGATCCAAATTCAAACTTTTTGGGCAAACTGCAACACCTCGTCGGCCAGACGGACTTTGTCGGCGCTGCTCTGCATCAACGTGGCCGTGACCAGGGTGCGTAACCCCAGATCTGATACCTCATCTTGATAGGCTTCATCGGCGTGGTCGATGACGAAAGCGGTCAGCACATCCTGGAAATGGCGGGCTACGCCGGCCGGAGATGGTTCCAGCCCGACCTCGGCCATCATCTTGGCCGCCGGCCCTTTGACCGCCTGGCCGCCGATGATGGGCGACACGCCGACTTTGGGGGCGCGGCTGGCGGCGATGATCCGGCGCAGGCTGGTCATCGACAGAATGGGGTCGAGGCTGATGAGGGGATTGCTGGGGCAAAAGATGATAACATCTGCCTCCCGGACGGCGCTGATGACTTCCCGGCTGGGGTCGGCCTCTGCGGCCCCCTCAAAGCGAACCTCCCTGACCACCGGCTCCCATTTTCGTTTGACAAAATACTCTTGCAGCCCCAACTCCCCTTCATCGGTGATGATGATGGAGCGAATGGGGGCTTCGCTCATCGGCAGCAGAGTTTGGCCCACGCCCAGGCGGGTACATAACTCTTTGGTGATCCAGTTGTAGGGGTATCCTTCGCGTAGCCATTTGGAGCGTAACAGATGGGTGGCCAAATCCCGATCTCCCACCTGAAACCAGGTCGGCCCGCCATAGCGAGCCATGGCCCGCATCATCGACCAGCTTTCATCTTTGACGCCCCAGCCGGTGGCCGGGTTAGCGACCCCGGCCAGGGTATACATAACCGTGTCCAAATCGGGGGCGATATGCAGCCCCAGATGCTCGAAATCATCGCCGGTGTTGGCAATGATGGTCAGGTTCTCCGGCGGGACGATCTGAGCCAGGCCGTAGATTAATTTGGCCCCGCCTACGCCCCCGGCCAGGGCAACGATTTTGTTGGGGGGATGCTTGCCCATAACGGCGCTCCATCACTTCATCAAGACATAATCAGTAGACCGCCGCATCCTGAGTAAACCGAGGCACAAGGTTGTATCGAAGGGTGCAATTGCGGTCTACTGATAATTGATCTTCCAAATTCGATCAGGATTATACAACGATTATTCCCAGGGGGGCAAGCGGTTGAGGCGACGGCAATGGGAAAGTCAATAGACCGCAGCATCCTGAGTAGCGCGAAACGGAGTGGAGTGCGTATCGAAGGGTGCGGCGAAC
>CAZWZZ010000073.1:0-13936 GCA_964638395.1 uncultured Caldilineaceae bacterium | reverse complement strand
GAAATGGAGCGAATTCCGTCAAATCTTTAAAATCCCATTCAACTGAACCAGTGCCCGTTCTGTCGGGTAATTCGTAATTGGTAATTGGTAATTAGGGGTTGAAGCGCCAATTACCACTTACTATTTACCAATTACCCAAACTCAAATGCGGAAGTTATTTAATTCACGATCCTAATTTGATGATTGAGTATCAAATCGTTTTCAACCCACTACCCGTCAGCGGCACCAAAATTTTAGCGTCCGGCCCCAACTGGCGACGGACAGTCTCCACGGCGGCCAGGGGCACGGCGCTGGTCGGCTCGATGAAAATACCCTGTTGGGCCAGCGTTCTCTGGGCCAGACGGATCGCTTCATCCTCGACGGCCAGGGCCGCGCCGCCGCTCTCTCGCAGCGCAGTCAAGATGGCGCGGCCCCGCACCGGCAGCGGAATCCGCACCCCCTCGGCGATAGTCGCTTGCTCCGACACCGCCGTCACGTCGTCGCTGCCTTGTGTCCAAGCCCGAACGACCGGGGCGCAGGCAGTGGTCTGCACCGCGTACAGCCGGGGCATGGCAGTCAACAGCCCGGCCTGTTGCAACGCTTGACAACCATACCAGACCCCCAACAGCAAACTGCCCTGGCCGACCGCGCACAGGATGGCTTCCGGCAGCCGCTGGCCCATCTGCTCCCACACTTCCCAGACAAAGGTCATCTGCCCGGCCAGGAAATAGGGACTCCAGGCGTGGGAAGCGTAGGTGGCCCGGCCATTCTGGGCGGCGATACACGCCTGGTTCGCCGCCGTGCGTGGCCCCGGCACGGTCATCAACTCGGCCCCAAAGGTAGCGATTTGCTGTTTTTTGGAGGCTGAGGCGTGTTCCGGGACGAAGATTTTGGCTCGCAGCCCGGCTTTGGCCGCGTAGGCGGCCAGCGAGACGCCGGCGTTGCCGGATGAGTCATCCATCACCATTTCGACGCCGGGTTGTTGGGCCAGGTGGCTGATGAGCAGGGCCGTCCCCCGATCTTTGTAGGAGCTGGTCGGGGCCATAAATTCCAGTTTGACCCAGAGGCTTTCCCCTCCGAACCGGGTTTCGACCAACGGCGTGCCCCCCTCGCCCAACGATAGCAGCGGCGTGACGGGAAACATCGCCTCGTAGCGAGCCAGCGACCAGGACTCCCGCCGGATGGTTTGGGGATCGAAACGGGGTAGGGGCAGGGTGAGATGTCCTTCACAATGGCGGCAGCGCCAATCCAGCGACCCGGCTGGCCGGTGACAGTGGGAGCAATGTTGGGCGTGGTGTTGTGGCATAATCATCGATCCTAACTTAGCACTTCGGTTGAATATTCAAAAGACGCTCATTTAACGTTTTGGCTAAAGCGTTCATATGGGCCGCATCGACCTCGGTATGAGTGCCGGTGATGCTGATATGGGTTCCTGGAATTTGGTGAATGTAGACTTCTGTCGCCCAATTTTTCCACTCCATTCGAGGATTGTTGGGCGATTTCAACGTCTCCGCCGTCAAGTACAGGTCAAGACGACCGGCATAGGGCCGGATATTGTAACGGCGAGCCGCCACAGAATTGCCGACAACCTTCTTCTTTAACTCCCGATAGGTATTGTCTGACGCCTGGCGTAGCTGCGACAAACTGCCCTCCATATCGGACAAGCGGTGAACGGCCTGATTGACAAAGTATCTCATGATCCACCGGTAGCTTTTTAATTTCGAGGGAAATAGCTGAGCCGGTTCAACCAGGGCTAAGAGCGCGACGGACTGCGCTTGCGCCCGGAGTTGCTGGGCCATCTCAAAGGCTAAAAGCCCGCCGGTGCAAATGCCGATCAAAAAATAAGGGCCTGTCGGCTGAACCCGGCGCATCTCAGCCAGGTAATGGGCCGCGTGATCCTCGATTTTCGTCGGGTTATGTGGCCCATCCTGCAACCCATAGAAGGGATGACTGGGATCAAGATGTCGGCCCAAATCTTTGAGATCGGTAAAGACATTGCCCATATTGCCCGGTAAACCAAAGATAGGCGGTTTTGTCCCTGCCGCCCGAATTGGCACTACCGACGTTTGCCCTGGCGGAGCCTCTTGCTGCTCCTCAAAACTTTCCGCCAATTGCGCGATAGTCGGGGCTTGGAAAAGCAAAGTAAGCGGGATTTTTTGCCCAAACGTTTGCTCGATTTGCTTGAGAAGCCGCATCGCCAACAAGGAATGTCCCCCCACCTCAAAAAAGTTGTCGTGACTGCCGACTTGCTCGATGTTGAGTAGGTCTCGCCAGATTTTGGCCAGTTTCTCCTCAACGGGACCTTTCGGAGCGACAAAGCCATTTTCCGACCCGGTCGAATTGAACGCCGGCTCCGGCAACTGACGGCGGTCTACCTTGCCGGTCGGCAGCAACGGCAGCCGCTCCAGGGTGACGAAAGCGGTCGGCACCATCGCCGGGGTCAAAGTGTCGCTCAGGTAGGTACGCCAGGCGGAAACGTCTACCGTTGCGCCTGCCGTGGGGACGACGTAAGCCACGAGATAATTTTGTCCCTGCTCATCCTTTCTGGCGATGACCGTGTTGGCTTGCACCGTCGGATGCTGGGCCAGCGCGGCGATGATCTCGCCCAGTTCGATCCGCACGCCCCGCACCTTGACCTGGTCATCCATTCGGCCCAAAATCGCCAGGGTGCCATCCGGCTGATAACAGCCCAGGTCGCCCGTATAGTAGAACAGATCAGCCGGATCGTCTCGGAAGGGATTGGGGCGAAACTGTTTGGTCGCTTCCTCCGGGGCGTTGATGTAGCCCAGAGTGCGGAAAGGCGTCCGCAGGACGATTTCGCCCGGTTCGTTGAGGCCACACAGCCGATTATTGTCGGCCAGAACGAGGGCTTGGGTTTGGGGCATCGGATACCCGGCGGCCTGGACGCCGGGCGGCACTGCGTCGGGAATGGGGTAGTAACATTTGACCATCGTCGTTTCGGTGGGGCCGTAGAGGTTGACCACCTGGCTGTGGGGAAACAGGTCTCGCCACTGTTTGACCAGGCTATCGGTCAGCGGTTCGCCGGAGAAAAAGGCGCAGCGCAAATCGGGCAGCCTGACATCGGCATCGGCGGTGGCCAGCCAGGTTTGGGCCAGGGCGGGGACGGTGTGCAGGATGGTAATAGCCGCCTCTTCAAACCAGGCCAGCGGCTCGGCCAGATGGAGTCCTTCGGCGTCCGGCAGGCATAACGTCGCCCCCCGCGTCAACGGTAGAAACACATCCCGCAGGATGGCGTCGAAAGAGAGGCCGATCAGTTGGGCCACCCGGTCATCCGGGCCAACCTCGAACTGCTCTCCCTGCCAGCGTACGAAATGGCTGAGACCCTTGTGACAGCCCAGAATACCTTTCGGCGTGCCGGTCGAGCCGGAGGTGAAGAAGATGTAAGCCGGGTCAGCCTCGCTGACGGTGGGGAGGGTGAGTGCAGCCGGATCAACCGCCGGGCCATCGAGAGCCTGCCCGGTCAATCCCTCCAGGCGCAGACGGCCCACAATTTTCTGATCCTCGGCCAGCCAGCCCTCATCAAGCGGCTTGTCCGGGTCAGCCTGCACCGAAATCAGCCATTTAGCCTGAGCCTCCTGCACGAGCGTCCGCTTGCGTTCGTCGGGTAGAAAGGGGTCGATTAAGATGAAGACACCGCCGCTGGATAGGGTGGCCATCATACTGACGATTAGCCCAAATTGACGCGGGGCGTAGATGGCCACCACATCGCCGGAAGCCACGCCCAGTGCCGTCAGGCTGCGGGCGATGGTGTCGGCCCGGTCAACAACTTCTCGGTAGCTCCAGCTTTGATCGCCCTGCCTGACCGCCGTCTGCTGCGGCGTTTTTTCGGCCCAGGCGGCGACTAGATCGGTCACAAGCGGCTGCGGCGGTTCGGGCATTGGGGTGGTGGGGTCGGGCAACTGCGGACGGGCGGCGGGCGTGACCAACGAGTAGGCGCTGATGGGCCGGTCGGGGTCGGACACGATTTGGGCTAAAAGATGCTGATATTGGGCCATCATCTCCACCATTCGTTCCCGGCGAAACAAAGACGTGCTGTAAACTAAGTTAAGGTGGATTTTCTCATTCTGCTCCCGGAGATACAGCGTCATATCAAACTTCGAGCGGGAGTCGGTTTCGGAGCGTTTGATAGGTTCTATCGTTACTCCAGATAATTCCAGGTCGCTATTTTCAAAGGCATTGAACATATTGAAGAAAACCTGGAACAACGGCGTGTGGCTGAGGTCTCGCTCCGGCGCGAGGTCCTGCACCAGCTTCTCAAACGGATAATCTTGATGACTGTAAGCATCCAGGCTTGTGTTTCGCACCCGCTGCAACAGGCTCCGAAAGGTCAAGTCGCCGGATAGGTCGGTGCGGAGGACAAGGTTGTTGAGGAAATAGCCGATCAGATGCTCGATCTCAACGCGATTGCGATTAACCATCGGCGTCCCCACGACGATGTCATCCTGACCGGTCAGTCGCCGGAGCAGAATTTTGAAGCCGGTCAAGAGGGTCATAAACAGTGTCACATTTTCCTGCTGACTGAGCTTTTTCAGGGCCAGGCTCAGTGATGGGGGCAAGGTGACACTGACCCGCTCCCCCTCATATTTTTGAGTGGCCGGGCGAGCGTAATCGGTTGGTAGCTCTATGACGGGTGGGGCGCCCTCAAGCTGTTGTCGCCAATAGCTGAGATGCTGGTTGGCGTCATTTCCCTCAAGCCGTTGCCGCTGCCACAGGGCAAAATCAGCATATTGGATGGGCAGATCGGGCAAAGTTGGGGCCGGTTGCTCGGCGACGAAAGCGTTGTAAAAAGCGGCCAAATCTCGCTGGAGCAGGCCAAAGGACCAGCCATCGCCGACGATATGGTGCAGGGTCAGCATCAGGATATGATCCTCCGGAGCCAGGCAGAGCAGCGTGGCCCGCAACAGCGGAGCCTGAGTCAGGTCGAACGGGGTATAGGCTTCTTCGTGAACCAGGCTAATGGCCCGGCTCTCCCGCTCCGTTTCGGCGAGCGTTTGTAGATCAACCTGGCATAAGGTTAGGGTTAAATCCGGGCTGATGATCTGCCTGGGGTGGCTGTCGATCATCTCGAAATGGGTGCGGAGGCTTTCGTGTCGCTGCACGAGACGGTTCAGACTTTTGTCCAAAGCCGTGACATCGAGCGTTCCCCGCACGCGCCAGGCAAAGGGCATATTGTAGGTGGCTGTATCCGGCTGCAACTGTTCCAGATACCAAACGCCCTCCTGGGTGTAGGAGAGAGGAACGGGCGACAGACTGGCCCGGCGAGGAATACCAGTCGTTTTGTCAGCCTGTTGCTGCTTGCGCCGGAGCCGTTTTGCAAGCAGCGTTTTCTTATCGGCGGCGGATAGTTTCGATGTGGTCGGTTCTGTGGTGATGCTCATGGCAAGGATCCCTTCCTGCTTTATTTATCTGCTGTTTCCATCATTCTCCATCTCGTCCATCTCGTCCATTTCATCCATCAACATCGTTTCGATGGCAGCCGCTAATTCGGCAATCGTGGGTGACTCAAACATGGTGCGAAGCGACAGGTCGATGTCATACCCCTGCCGCAGCCGAGAAACGACCTGCGTCGCCAGCAGAGAATGTCCCCCCAACTGGAAGAAATTGTCGTCAACGCCGACGGTCTCGATGCCCAATACTTCCTGCCAGACCTCGGCCAGCATCTCTTCGACCGGGCCGTTGGGAGCGACAAAGGTCGTCTCTAAATCGGAGCGGGTCATCTCCGGCACCGGCAGGGCGCCGCGGTCCACCTTGCCGTTGGGATTGAGCGGCAGCCCCTCCAGCCGAACAAAGGCCGAGGGAACCATATAATCGGGTAGCTTTGATTTGACGTGCTGCCGCAGGTCGGTAATTAGTAATTGGTAATTAGTAATTGGTGATTCGTCCTGACTATGATCTGCTGATGGAGTCGTGCTGTCGGCTATCGGCTGTCGGCTATCGGCTACCCGCTGTTCGCTGTCGGCTGTCGGCTTTTCAACGACATAAGCCACCAAGCGTTTATCCCCCGGCGTATCCTCGCGGGCGATGACGACACATTTTTCGACGGCGGGGTGCTGGCTCAAGATCGTTTCGATTTCGCCCAACTCGATGCGGAAGCCACGCAGCTTGACCTGGTTGTCGATCCGGCCCAAAAATTCAATCGTTCCATCGGGGAGCCAGCGGGCCAAGTCGCCGCTTTTGTACAATTGTGAATTGTCAGTTGTCAATTGTGAATTGTGAAGGGTGGCTGGTATGTCGATGAATCGCTCCGCCGTCAGTTCCGGGCGATTGAGATAGCCCCGAGCGACGCCGTCACCGCCGGTGTATAGCTCGCCGGGGACGCCGATGGGGACGGGCTGCATGTGGGCATCCAAAATATAGACCTGGGTGTTGGCGATGGGCTGACCAATCGGCACAGCGGCACCGAGTCGAGTGTCGGCAGACATCGGGTAGCAGGTGGTGAAGGTGGTGTTCTCGGTCGGGCCATAGCCGTTAATCAAGCGGGTGTTGGGTAATTCTGTGAGAACCTTTTGGATGTGGGGCACGGACAGCACATCCCCCCCGGCCAGCAGTTGGCGCAGACCGCGCAGACTGTCCAGATGATGATCGACCATCTGGTGGAACAGCCCCGCAGTTAGCCACAAGGTGGTGATCTGTTGTTGCTCGATGACCTGGCCCAACGTTTCCAAAGACGGTGTTTGATCCGGGAAGATGACCAGTCGCCCGCCGTTGAGAAGCGGTCCCCAGATTTCGAGGATGGCCGCATCAAAAGAGATGGGGGCAAATTGGAGAAAGAGTTCGTCGGCGTCCAGGCGGGCGAAGTTACTGTTCTTGACCAGACGGACGACGTTGCGCTGGGTGATGCAGACCCCTTTGGGCTGGCCGGTGGAGCCGGAGGTGTACATTACACAGGCCAAATCCTGGGCAGTCACCTCGGCGGACAGCTTCTCGATGCTGTGCTGTTCAATGTGGGGCCGGTCGGTATCGACACAGACGGTTTGGCCGGTGTGGGCCGGCAGTTGGTCAAGGAGACCGCTGTGGGTCAGCAGCAGAGGAGCCTGAGTATCGGCCAGCATAAAGGCCAATCGCTCGGCGGGGTAGGCCGGGTCGAGCGGCACGTAAGCCGCGCCTGCTTTGAGGATGGCCAGCAGACCGACGATCATCTCGACGGAGCGTTCCAGACAGAGGGCGACCAGATCGCCGGGTTGGATGCCAGTCGCTTGGAGATGATGGGCCAGTTGGTTGGCCTGGCGGTTGAGGTCAGCATAGGTTAACTGTGTCTCGTCGAAGATCAAGGCGGTTGTCTCCGGCGATTGGGCGGCTTGAGCCTCGAAAAGGCGATGGATGGGGGTGTCTCTGGGGTAGTCGGTTTGGGTGGCGTTCCAGGCAGCCAGGGTTTGCTGCTCCGCTTCGGTCAACAGCGGCAACTGGCTGATGGGCCTGTCCGGGTCGGCCACGATGCCCGCCAATAATGTCTGGTAATGACCGGCCAGGCGCTCGATGGTCGCTTCGTCGAAGAGATCGCTGTTGTAAACAAAATACCCTTCCAAGCCGGCCTCAGTCTCCTGGAGATTGAGTAAAAGATCAAATTTGGCCGTGCCGTTGTGTGTTATATCGAAATATAGCTTCAAATTGGGCAACTCAACCACACTTGTCGAGGCGTTTTGGAGGGCCAGCGTCACCTGAAAGAAGGGGGAACGACTGAGATCTCGCTCATCCTGTAGCTCAGCCACCAGCTTCTCGAAAGGGACATCCTGATAGCTGTAGGCATCCAGACAAACGCCCCAGACCTGCTTCAACAAATCGCGGAAGGTTGGGTTGCCAGATAAATCGGTGCGTAACACGAGCGTGTTGACGAAGAAGCCGATCAGCGGCTCGATTTCGGTTCGGTTGCGGTTGGCGATGGGCGTCCCTACCAGCAGGTCGGTTTGACCGGTGTAGCGGTACAGCAGGGTTTTGAAAGCGGCCAGCAAGGACATAAACAGGGAGGCTTTCATTTCCTGGCTCAACGCTTTGAGAGCGGCGACCGTGGCAGTGGGAATGGTCAGGTCATAGCGCCGACCGTTGTAGGTTTGGGTTGGGGGACGGGGATGATCGGTAGGCAACTCCAGAGGGGGCGGGGCATCGCCCAACTGTTTACGCCAGTAGCGAAGTTGCCGCTCCAAAGTCTTTCCCCGGAGATGATTTTGCTGCCACGCGGCGAACTCGGCATATTGCGTGGGCAAGGGGGGCAGGGGAGAGGCGTGTCCCTGGCTAAAGGCTTCGTATAGCGAATGTAGCTCTCGCTGCAAAACTCCCACTGACCAACCATCAGAAATAATGTGATGCATAGTCAGCGCCAGGATGTGTCGCTCCGGGGCGAGCCGAAGCAGTTTGCTGTGGAGCAGTGGCCCCCGCTCCAGGTTAAAGGAATGTTGAGCAGCCTCAAGCAGCAGCCGCTCGGTTTCGGCCTCCCGTTTTGCCGGGGGATGTTCGCTCAGGTCGATGAGGGGAACGTCCAGCGACAGTTCAGGCGCGATAACCTGCACCGGCTGGCCGTCCTCCGCCCTGAACGTCGTTCGTAGGGTGGCGTGGCGCCGGATGATCTCCTCGAGAACTTGTCGCAGCGTGTCCACATCCAGTTGACCCTCGAAGCGAATGGTCATCGGGATGTTATAAGTGTGACCCGCCTCGCCCAAAAATTGCTCGATGACCCACAGCCGTTGTTGGGCGAACGAGGTGGGTGCGATCAGTTCCTCCGTGGCGGTTGATGATTTGCTTGCAGGCTTTGTCTGACTTTGCGACATTGATTCTTCCTTTTGTTGAAACTTAGATTTGGATGACACGATTTTTTCAAGCGTTGCGGCTAACTCAGCAATCGTCGGGGCCTCGAATAAATGGCGGAGCGGTACATTGATGTCGTATGCTTCCTGCAACCGAGCGATAATCTGCCCGGCCAGCACCGATTGACCGCTCAAATCGAAAAAGTTGTCGTTGATACCAATTTGCTCAATGTTTAAAACGTTAGCCCAAATTTGGGCCAGAGTTGTTTCGGTCGGGGTGCGGGGCGGGACAAACGTTCGGAGGGGATCACCCAAGTCCGCCATCTGACCGAGAGCCGTCTCAAAGTCACCCGCTTCAAAGCGTTGGCTTAGGTGGGAACGTTGAATCTTGCCAATCGCCGTTTTGGGAATAGCCTGTTTCTCAACCGGAATGATATAACTGGGATTGAGGCCGACGCGATTGACCACTTGAGCGCGAATCTGGCCGATCAGTTGGGCTAGATGGGCCTCATCGGTTGAGAGCGGGTTGAAAAAGATAGCCAACTGATCCGAGGCCACCCCGGCGGGGCGAACGGCGCAAGCGGCGGTATAAGAGACGGCCACGCCTTCGATTTCTTCGATGATTCCCTCAATGTCGTGGCTGTAGTAATTGATGCCGTTGATGATAATGACATCTTTTTCCCGTCCGGTAATCGTCAAACGACCGGCCCGGATCAAGCCCAAATCGCCGGTGTTGAACCAACCATCCGCCGTAAAAACTTCTTGCGTAACATCCGACTGACCGTAGTAACCGCTGGTTACGGTCGTTCCCTTGACCTGCAACCGGCCCACAGCCCCTTCCTCGACCAATTGATCCTGACCATCCACAATGCGGAGCGAACAGCCGGGAATGGGTCGTCCAACCTCGACAAAGCGGTCGTCGTCCGTCGCCGTCTCGACCGAAAAGTTGTGAGCATAGGTTACGCCGGACGACGTTTCAGACATGCCCCAGGCCGGACACATCGCCGTCGGCGGCAGGCCGTGGGGTTGCAGAAGCTGTAAGAATTGGCGGGCGGTGTGGGGTACAATCGCCTCGCCCCCATTGAGGGCAACGCGGAGGCAGCTTAAATCCCAGCGGCGGCGGCTGATCTCGGCGGCGTAATCATTGACCAGGCCATACCCAAAATTGGGAGCAAAGGTGACGGTTACTCGAAAGCGATCAACCCAATCCAGCCAGGTCAGCGGCGCTTGCAAAACTAATTCAGAAGGGGCGTGGATCTGGCGGCAGCCCAAGAAAACGTCTCGCAGATGAAAATAGATGAGGCCGGCGACGTGATCCAGCGGCATCCAGTTCAACGTGATCTCCCGGCTGGAAAACCCGTTCATCTGGGCGGAGGCGGCGGAGCGGCTGATTAAATTGGCGTGACTGAGCATAACCGCTTTGGGCAGGCCGGTACTGCCGGAGGTGAGCATCAACAGGGCCAGATCGTCCGATTGGCTCTCGTGCCAGGTCTCGGTCGGCGATTGGTCTAGGAGATCATCCACAGCCTCAACGCGGATGTTGTCGATAGCCAACAGATCAGGCAGAGCGCGTAGAGCCGGGGCCAATGTTGGGTCGGTCAGGATCAGCGGATGATCTAACATCTGCCACACATTGTGCAGCTTGTGGACGGCGCTATTGAGGTCTCGATAGCTGGGGGCCGGAGCAATCGGAACCGGGACAAAGCCGCCTAAGACACAGCCCCAGAAGGCGGCTATGAAATTTTGCTGGTCCTCAAATTGGAAAATGACCTTGTCTTGCGGCTTGAGGCCCAGTTCTCTTAGCCCGGTCACAATTCGCCTGGCTCGCGCCCACAGGGCTGCATAACTTTGGAAGGTCTCTATCTGGTCAGGCTGGATGTAGATGATCCCGGTATCTGTCGCCTGTCCAGCGGCGCGTTGAAGCATCGCCGACAGGGTGGCGGGTACATCGGTTGCCGAGCGTGGTGTGTCGCCGTGGCTGATGGCTAAGGGCATACGTTCCAGAGCATGTCCTGCCCCTTCTTTTTCAAGAGCAGGTCGGTTAGGATATGTTGGACTCATCGTCATGGGATGTTACCTGTTCAATAACTTGTAGAAAGTAGTGGATTCTCTGTATCCTATCTTTTTAATCGGCTTCCTCAATCTCTATCATCAACATCTCTTCAATCGCTACTGCTAAGTCGGCGATGGTCGGCGACTCAAACAGCTTCCGCAACGACAGGTCGATGTCATACGTCTCTCGCAGGCGCGTAACGATCTGAATAGCCAGCAGAGAGTGACCGCCCAGTTTGAAGAAATTATCTTGCCTGCCGATGGGCTGAACGCCCAAGAGATTTTGCCACATCTCGATCAGCATCGCCTCAACCGGATCATCCGAGGTCACCACAACATCGTTAGCTGTGTCGGACCGTTTCACATCCGGCGCGGGCAGGGTATGGCGGTCGATTTTGCCGTTGGTCGTGAGCGGTAAATTCTCCAGCGTGACAAAAGCGGCCGGCAGCATATAATCCGGCAGCTTATCTTTCAGGAATGTGCTTAACGACTCCTGGGTTGGTTCGCCCGCTGGCTGGGGGACGATGTAGGCCACCAGCCGTTGCCGGCCCGGTTGATCTTCGCGCAGGATAACCGCTGCTTCCTGAACATCGGGATGTTGGGTGAGCGTCGTCTCGATTTCGCCCAACTCAATCCGGAACCCCCGGAGCTTGATCTGGGTATCGAGACGCCCCAGAAATTCGAGGCTGCCGTCGGGCCGATAACGGGCCAGGTCGCCGGTTTTGTAGAGTCGCGGAGGAGCGGGCTGCCCCCCCTCAATTCTCCCCAGAGGTGGGGAGGCGAGACTCCCTCTCCCCATGGGAGAGGGTTGGGGTGAGGGCCATTCCATTCCTCCGCTGATCGTTACAAACCGCTCCGCCGTCAACTCCGGTCGATTGAGGTAGCCCCGAGCCAAGCCCACGCCGCCGAGATGGAGTTCGCCGGTGACACCGACGGGAACCGGCTGCATCTGCTCATCCAGGACATACGCCTGCATATTGCCGATGGGGCGGCCGATGGGAACGTTGGGGCCGTCAATTTTGTCGGCGATCTCATAGACGGTGGCGACGACGGTAGCTTCGGTGGGGCCGTAGCTGTTGACCGTTCGCAACGACGGCGGGGTGTGTTCCAACCAGACATTGACCGCGTCGGCCCTGGCTTTTTCACCGCCAAGAATGACCAGGCGGATAAATTTTGGGAAAAGACGCTCCATTTTTGGCAGGTCGCCGACCAGTTGATGCCAGTAAGCGGTCGGCAAATCGAGGACGGTTAGCCCCCACGCCTCACACTGTTGCCAGAAGATGTCCGCGGAGGCTAACATCTCGTCGGTACGTAGCACCAGGGTCGCTCCCCGCGTCAAGGTCGGGTAGATTTCCTCGGCGCTGGCATCGAAGCTGATGGAGGCAAACTGTAAAACCTTGTCGAAAGCATTGATGTCATAATAGGCAGCAATCATCTCGGTGAAGTTGACCAACGCCCGATGCTCGATCATCACCCCTTTCGGCTGGCCGGTCGAGCCGGAGGTGTAGATGATGTAGGCCAGGTCATCGGGCGAGACGGGACTGGTGGGATTGGTCGTCTCGTTGTCAGCAATGATAGACCAATCGGTATCGAGGTAGATAATCTGACCGTGGTATTCGGCAATAACGTTGGTCAACGACTGTTGGGTGAGAAGGATAGGGGCTTGAGCATCCTCCAGAATAAAAGTGAGGCGAGCCGAGGGGGCGGCGGGGTCGAGGGGCAGATAGGCGGCTCCGGCTTTGAGGACACCGAGGATAGCTATAGCGGTTAGGTCAGCCGCCAGGCGGGTCCGTAGCGGTATGGGACTCACAACAGGCTTAGTAGTTTCCCCCGCTACTTCATCATGGTTATTCGTGATTAGCGTCCCAACGATAATATCATCCTGCCCGGTATAGCGGCGTAACATAATTTTGAAGGTGGTCAGGAAAAGGTTGAATAGGCTGATCTTTTCATTTCGACAAAAATCCCGGAGCTTGTGATAAAAATCCTCATCTAACTTAAGTGTCTCGCTCCGTCTGGTGAAGCCCTGATTAACAGAGCGTGAGTGGTCTAATGGGAGCTGCAAGAGCGGTAACTCGCCCGATAGTTGCTTTTGCCAATAGGCTTCTTGTTCAGCCAATGTGGTTTTGGTGTCGTGGTATTTAAGCATTTTTAACCTTTTTGCTTGTTATGGATTGAGCCAACATCCTGAAATAGTGATGGATTAAAGAAAATGGTGATTGTCTTATACATAACCATTTCTCAGACAGCGCAAAGACACCCTGCTTACACTGCAAGCAGGGTGAAGATATTTATTATGAAAAGAATTGTTTTTTATGAGGGAGTGTTTAAGAATGTTAAAGCCGGGGATGGCTTGACTGTTGTCGGACGAACGGGTGAGTGAAGCGATAGCGCCGGTTAAATTACTTCGGGTGAATACCCAAACATCAAGGGGGCGAACAAATCGTCGAAATAGAAAATTACGGCTCGGCCGTTGCAAGCTACCTTGCCACGGTGCGGGGTCGAAAAACATATAGATACTCCTGGATGTAATGGTTGGTAGAGGAGGTTGTAGAATGATTGGATAGAATGTGACAGCCAGCGCCGTAGAATTTGCTGTTTTTAAGGGCTTGATTTACAACGTTAAACTTTCACCCATAATCATCCCATGCCCAAACGGGGGCGTAAATAGGCTAAATGTCCCCGTTGATTTTTGAGATTAAGTTAATCCCTCTGAATACCCAAGGAGTGTCGCTACATGCCAAGTCATATCCCTTAAAAAATCGACCCTATAATGCGTGCGCCAGGTATCGGTCACCTCCGGCTGAGATAAAAATCCATTTTTCTTTTGAGTGGTATTGAGTATTTTGGCCCGGCAGTTAAGGTTCAAAAAGCCAAACAGAGCGGCCATCGTTATTTGGGGCTGCTGCACCAATGTTTCAAATTTGAGGGTCAGTTGGCGGGCCTGGGGGACCGTCTCCAGATGGTCCAGGATATTGCGGTAGCTGATGAGCCAGACCAACTCGGCCAATTCCCGACGAGAAAAGGCGTGTTGGTCTCGGTTTAATATGTTTGGGGGATAAAATTGATCGAAGTTCGACTTTTCAAAGGCTTGCAGCATACCATAAGGATGGCGCGTCAGATGGAGATAGAGCGGGGCCTCGAAG
>CAZWZZ010000072.1:4130-13972 GCA_964638395.1 uncultured Caldilineaceae bacterium | reverse complement strand
GCCAGATTGATAAGCCGGAGGAGGGACAGGAATACATCCGCCATCTCCGGCAGGAGTATAGCAATCTGCCCGCTTTTCAGGATGAGTTGAACAAGGCGGGACTTGCCTAATTCGCCTCTATCTCCTTCAAAGCCAATTCATAATTTCGCTGCGGAATGGTGCCGATCCGCGCCGGCGTCTGCCCGCTGATGTGGCGGACGATTTTGACCACGTGTTCGTGGGTATTTTCGATGAACAAGCGGTAGCGATCCTGATACTCCCCCGCCGCTGTGGTTCCGGCGATGTACAGGCCGGGCACGTTGGTTTCCATCGTCTTCGGGTTGTGGCGAGGAACTCGCCGCTCGTCGATCAGCTCGATTCCGGCCATTTCGTACAGGCTCATATCGGCCCGAAAACCGGTACAGAGCAAAACGAAGTCGGTGGGATGGATGATCGGCTCGGTTGACCGGTCGTGAACCGATTGGAGGCGGACGTGGGTCGGTGCAATCTCGATGGGTACGGTTTCGGGGTAGAATGTGATGTTGCCGTTGTCGATCTGGGCCAGCAGATCGGGCCGGATGTGCTCTTTGACCCGTTCACTGAAAGTGGCCCGACGATAGCTGATGGCGACCTCGGCCCCGGCCCGCCAACAGCGCAGGGCGGCCTCCACCGCCGAATTTTTGCCGCCGACGATGAGCAGCCGCCGCCGGAAGTAGGTATGCGGGTCGCCGAAGTAGTGGCTAACGTGGGGCAGCCTTTCGCCGGGAATGTTCAGCCAATTCGGTTGGTCCATATCCCCCTTGGCGATGACCACCCGCCGGACGTGGTAGGTGTGGGAGCCGGATAAGGTTGCAGTCCGCAGGCGGAAGCCGTCGGCCTGGCCCTCGATGGCCGTTACCTTTTCATAGGTGTTGATCGGCAAGTCGAACTGTTCGATGATGCCGCGCAGATAGGCCAGGTAATCTTCGCCGCTGATGCGCCCCTGGTGGCCGTTTTGAATGGGCACGCCGGCGATGGCGATGCGCTCCGAGGTGCTGAAAAAATCGGTGTTACGCGGCCACCATGATATGGTATAGCCAATCTGTTTGGCCTCGAGGTGGATATAATCGACGCCCGCCTCTTTGAGCGCGACGGCTAACTCGATCCCAATCGGCCCGGCCCCGATAATGGCGATATCGGCTTCAGATTTTGCGGGATGTCTGTTAGGCTGCATAGGTTATCTCCTTTGTAGGTTATTCTTGTAGCCCAAATTGCCGATTGAGGCCGCGATGTTATCAGCACGGAATAATGTAGCAAATTGTTCTACAAAGTGTATTTTTGTCAGTTGTCGTGTGAAAAATTTTACTTAAACTTGGTAAATTAGGCCATTTTTGGTAATGTCTTGTATAATGTGGTCCGATAAACTGGCTACTTGACCAGGTAAAAACCTGGCTACCTGACCAGGGGTAACGCTCCCCACTTGCCGAGTGTTTTTATGAGCTTTTTACGTTACACTGTTGACAATTTAGCTGAATAGATGATTAATGCGTGCGTAAATCCTGCTAATAATGAAGAGGATGGCCTTATGCCTGATGCAGATGATATGATACTTGATGTTGAACAAAATGGCGACGGCCAGAATGAAGAAGAAATTCTGGCCGAGCAGACTGGTGAAGCAACAGCAGTAGAAGAGCCATCACCCCAGAATGAAACGGTGCTGGATAGGAGCTTTCCGATTATCGGCATCGGGGCCTCGGCGGGTGGTCTGGAAGCGTTCAAAGAGTTTTTTACGCATATGCCGCCCGATAGCGGTATGGCCTTCGTGCTGGTGCAACATCTGGATCCAACCCACGAGAGTATTCTGGTCGATTTGATTAAACGGTACACCCGCATGGAGGTGTTTCAGGTCAGCGATGGTATCAAGGTTCGGCCTAACTGCATCTATGTTATTCCGCCCAACCGGGATATGGCCCTACTGCACGGCGCGCTCCATCTGATGGAGCCGGCCGCCCGGCGGGGCTTGCGTCTGCCCATCGACTTCTTTTTCAGATCATTGGCCGAGGATGAAGGAGAAAAGTCGATTGGCGTGGTCCTATCGGGGACCGGAAGCGATGGCACGTTGGGTCTGAAGGCCATCAAAGGGGAGGGAGGATTGGCCGTCGTCCAGGACCCACTCTCGGCCAAATATGATGGCATGCCCCGCAGCGCCATCTCGACCGGCCTGGTCGATTTTATTTTGGCCCCGGAAGAGATGCCGGAGCAACTGCTTAATTACGTCAAGCACGCCTTCGCCGCCCGCGTCAAAAAATCGGAACCACTGCTGCCCCAGGCAGCCAGTTCGCTACAGAAAATTTTTATTCTACTGCGTAATCATACCGGCTACGACTTTTCCCTGTACAAAAACAATACCATTGGCCGGCGCATCGAGCGGCGCATGACGGTCAACCAGATCGACTACATTGCCGATTATGTGCGCTATCTGCAACAAAATCCGGTTGAGGTCGAGGCCCTGTTTCGGGAGTTGCTCATTGGGGTGACCCGTTTCTTTCGGGATCAGGAAGCGTTTACGGCTTTGGAGCAGAAAGTGATTCCCCGTCTCTTTGCCAACCGCCAGGCGAATCAGCCGGTACGGGTCTGGATACCGGCCTGTTCAACGGGCGAAGAGGCCTTTTCCATCGCCATTATGCTCCAGGAATATGGTGAGCGTCTGGATCATAAACCGGATATTCAGATTTTTGCGACCGATATTGATAACCAGGCCATCGAGAAAGCGCGTAATTCTCTCTACCCGGATGGTATTGCGGCGGATGTCTCGCCGGAACGGTTGAGCCGTTTCTTTGTTAAAGAGGGGAACACCTATCAGGTCAAAAAATCGCTGCGGGATATGGTTATTTTTGCGGTGCAGAGCGTCATCAAAGATCCGCCATTTTCCAAGATTGATCTAATTAGTTGTCGTAATTTGTTAATCTATCTGGGGCCGGATTTGCAAAAGCAGGTGTTGCGGCTCTTCTACTATGCGTTGCGTCCGGGGGGGTTCCTATTCTTAGGGAACTCTGAAACATTAGGCGTTTCCTCTGATAGCTTTACCGTCGTCGATGGGAAATGGCGCGTTTTTCAACGGGTCCAGAGTAGCGCCAATTTGCGGGGCGCGTTAGATTTTGCCGGGAAAAATCTTCTGGATCGGCCCTTGGGCCGGGATAATGAGCCGGATAAATCGCTGAACATGCGCGAAGTGACGGAGAAGGTGCTATTGGAGCAGTATGCGCCGCCCTGTGTCATTGTCAACGAACAGGGGGAAATCCTTTACTTCCACGGGCGAACCGGCAAATATCTGGAGCCGGCCAGCGGTAAGGCCAGCCTGAACATCTTTCGGATGGCCCGCGAGGGGTTACGCATGCCGTTGACAGCGGCTGTCCGCAAGGTCATCACCCAAAAAGAGGACAATGTCTATGAACGGATTCGGCTTAACAGTGATGATGGTAACTACATCGTCAAATTGAGCGTGCGCCCTATCTCGAAGCCGGCCTCGATGCGAGGGTTGATGATGGTCACGTTCGAGGATGTCATCATCCCGGAGTATTTGGATAATGGCATCGAAAAAATCGACGAGTCGGATTTGAACGATGGTCAACACGTGGCGGTTCTGGAGCAAGAACTGAAATCGACCAAGGAGTATCTGCAAACCACAATCGAGGAGCTGGAGACCTCTAACGAGGATCTGCGTTTTGCTAACGAGGCCCTACAGTCGGCCAATGAAGAGCTACAAAGCACGAATGAGGAGCTAGAAACTTCTCAAGAGGAACTGCAATCGGTCAACGAGGAGTTGGTCACGGTCAATTCGGAGCTACAACTTAAGATCGAAGCCTTGACTCAGGCCAATAACGACATCAACAATCTGTTGACGAATACCCGTATCGGCACTATTTTTCTGGATCGGAACTTACGTATTCAACGCTTTACGCCGACGGCGATGGAGGTTGTCAATTTGATTGATACCGACCAGGGACGACCCTTGAGCCATATTTCCTCTAACCTGGACTATGATGATCTGGTTGAGGATTGCCGGCGGGTGTTGGATACGTTGGAGAGCAAAGAGATCGAAGTCCAAACAATGAATGGCCGCTGGTTCTGGATGCAGGTATTACCCTATCGAACCGTGGAAAATGTGATTGATGGGGTGGTGTTGACCTTTACCGATATTACCGAGCAGAAGAAACTGCAAGAGCAACTGCACCATTTGAGCCGGGCGGTCGAACAGAGTCCGGGGTTGGTCATCATCACCGATGCTGCCGGTCGGATTGAGTATGTCAATCCAAAGTTTACGGAGATCACCGGCTATCCCATCAAGGAGATCAAAGGTCAAGAGGTAAAGTATCTCGATGATGAAGGTGAACCGGTGCTGTATAGTCGTTTGTGGCAGACCATAGCCGATAAGGATGAGTGGCATGGGGAATTGGATGACCGGCGCAAGGATGGGGAAGAGTATTGGCTGTCACTGTCGATTGCCCCGGTCAAGCAGACTAACAAAGTGACCCATTATATTGCCATTGGTGAAGATATTACGCAGCGTAAGTGGGCGGAAGAAGAGTTGGAACGGTATCGTCATAATCTGGAGACGGTCGTTGAGGAGCGTACCGGAGAATTGAGCAAGATCAACAACAAGTTACAGCAAGAGATCGAAGAACGACAGCGCATGGAGAAGAAGTTGGCGTATCAGGCCGGTCTACTTCAACACGTTTCGGATGCGGTCATTGCCACGGACCTGGATTTACAGATCAATAGCTGGAATAGCGCAGCGGAGGGAATGTATGGCTGGCGAGAAGATGAGGCGGTTGGCCGAAATCTGGATGAGTTATTACAAACGGAGTTTTTGAGTGACACGCAGGAAGCGGCCCAACAGGAACTACTCTCCGAGAAAACATGGCAGGGCGAGTTACGACAGCGACGTAAGGATGGTCAGGTTGTGCATATTTTCGCCTCGGTCTCGTTGTTAGAGGATATGTGGGGTAAGGCCATTGGGGGCGTGACGATCAATCGAGACATCACGCGGCGGAAACAGACCGAAGCGGCGTTACAGGAGTCGGAACGGTTTTTCCAGGCTACGCTCGATGCGTTGACGGCCCAGGTGGCTATTTTGAATGACGAAGGACAAATTGTGGCCGTCAATACGATGTGGCGTCAATTTGCCGAGGCGAATGATTTGGCCTGGCCGGATTATGGGCTTGAAACAAATTACTTGGAGATTTGTGAGATGGCCAGCGGTGAAGACTCCGAAGAGGCCCCAACGGTGGCGGAAGGTATTCGGACTGTGCTGACCGGGGAACAACAGATTTTTACGCTGGAGTATCCCTGCCACAGCCCCAAAGAAGAGCGTTGGTTTCGGATGGAGGTCACTTCCTTTAAGAACAGTGAGGCAGCGTGGGTCGTTGTCGCTCATCATAATATTACACCGCTCAAGAAGCGGGAAAGGCATCTACAGCAGATCAGGAAGCACCTCCTGTCGTAGGATGTGCCCTACGAGCAAAGCTGCCAAAACATAGAGGGAAAATAATGTATGATCTAAGGAAACAAGCGGAGGCGCTCCTCGAGGGAAAACCTGTTGAATTAGAAGATCTGTCTGCGGAGGATGCACAGCGTCTTATTCATGAACTGCAAGTCCATCAGATCGAGTTGAAACTCCAGAACGAGAATCTCCAGCAAGCCCAGCAAGAAATAGAAATCTCACGTAATAAATATGCGGATCTGTACGATTTTGCCCCGGTTGGCTATTTCACGATTGATGCCAATGGTGTCATTCTCGAAGCCAATTTGACCGCCGCCGCTATGTTAGGAGTGGAACGGTCGGCGTTGCTCAATCGCCCGTTATCAAGCTATATCAGCAGAGATAGCCAGGATATTTATTATTTGAGCCAGCGGGCACTCTTCACCAGAAACGTCGCCCAGGCGTGCCAAATCAAGCTGATCAAGAAGGGGGGCCAGGAATTTCATGCCTATTTAGAAGGTATTGTGGTCTCGAAGCGAGCGCAAAATGTCAGTCAGGGACGTTTAACAATTAGTGACATTACCGAGCGTATCACGGCAGAAGAAGGGTTACGAGAGAGCGAGCGACGCTATAAAAATTTGCTGGAAGCGGTAACGGATTATATTTACACGGTGCAGATCGAGCAGGGGCAGGCCGTCTCGACAACGCACAGCCCCGGCTGTGTGGCCGTAACCGGCTATACGTCTCAAGAGTATGCGACCGACCCTGATTTATGGTATCGGATGATCCACGAAGCGGACCGGCGGATGGTGATGAAGCGGATCAGCAAGGTTTTAAACGGCGAACAAATTTCTCCGTTCGAGCATCGGATCATTCACAAAGACAAGCGGGTGCGGTGGGTCAAGAATACGTGGGTTCCGCGCTATGATGAGGCTGGCCGGTTAGTGGCTTATGAAGGCTTGATTAGTGATGTCACGGAGCGCAAACAGGCGGAGGAGGAGTTAGTTCGGGAACGTAACCTGCTCCGGGCCTTGGCCGATAACCTGCCCGACCATATCTATGTCAAAGATACCGAGGGACGTTTTTTGTTGGTCAATGAAGCGGTCAGGAAGCATCTGGGGGCTGCGTCGATTGAAGACGTCCTCGGCAGAACCGATTTCGACTTCTCTCCCCTGGAGCTGGCCGAGCAGTATCAGGCGGATGAGCAGCAGATTTTTGAAACGGATCAACCGCTTATCAGCCACGAAGAAAAAATTTATGACCACACCAGACGAGGGTATCGCTGGGTATCGGCCACGAAAGTCCCCTTTCACGATAGCCAGAGCCAAATTATTGGTCTGGTTGGTCTAAATCGAGATATTACGACATTGAAAGAAGTGGAAGCTGCGTTACGACAGAGCGAAGCCTTTAATCAGGCCGTCTTGGACTCTCTGACCGCTCATATCGCGGTTTTAGACAAGTATGGAACAATTACCGCTGTCAATGAAGCCTGGGAGCGGTTTGGGCGCAATAACGGCAACCGGCAGCCTGAAAAAATAGGGGTCGGGGCGAATTATCTACGTGTTTGCGAGCGGGTCAATGGGAAATGTGCGCCGGAAGCGAAACAAGCCCGGCAGGGTATTGAGGCAGTTTTGAATGGTGAACTGGCCGATTTTACGCTGGAGTACGCCTGTCACAGTCCCCGGCAAGAACGCTGGTTTTTGATGATGGTGGCCCCCTTGACCACAGACCTCGAGGGGGCGGTTGTCTCCCATGTCGAGATTACAGATCGTAAACGTATTGAAGAGGCGCTGCGGGAGAGCGAGACTCGCTATCGAGCTATCGTCGAAGATCAAACGGAGTTTATCTGTCGTTTTCGGCCCGGCGGCATCCTGACATTTATCAATGAAGCCTATGCCCGGTATTTAGGGCAGGGTTATGAGCAACTTATCGGTCGGAGTTTCCTGCCTCTGGTCCCCGAAGGTGAACGAGAAAAAGTCGAAAAGAGTCTGGCGGCCTTGAACAAAGAAAAACCGGTCATCAGTCATGAACATCGGGTTGTCCTGCCGGGCGGTGAGGTGCGCTGGCAACGGTGGACAAACCGATTGATCTTTGATGAACAGCAGAATCCGGTCGAAATTCAGGCCGTTGGCCGGGATGTGACGGAGCGCAAGCAGGCCGAAGAAGCCCTGCGCCAGAGCCAGGCTCGCCTGGATGCGATTATCAACACCGCCACCGATGCCATTATTACCATTGATGAAAGCCAACATATCATTTTGGTTAATATAGCTGCCGCCCGAATTTTGCACTATCCTGTTGAAGAAGTTATCGGCCAACCATTGAATATCCTTCTCCCTGATCGTTTCAGAGCGAAACATATCAACAAAGTCAACCGCTTCGGGCAAAGTAACGTCACTGCCCGACAAATGGCGACCCACGAAGATTTGTGGGGGTTACGGGCTAATGGCGAAGAATTTCCCGTCGAAGCGATGATTTCTCAGGTGGAAGTGACCGGGCAAAAATTTTATACGGTCATTTTGCGGGATGTCACCGAGCGCCGCCGGGCCGAGGAGGCTCTTAAGATGCACGCCCGTGTCCTGGAAAGTATGGTCGAAGGGGTCAATGTTTCGGATGAACGGGGAATCATCCATTTTACCAATTCCGCTTTTGACAAGATGTTTGGCTACCGGACAGGCGAATTGATCGGGCAGCACGTCTCGATTTTGGAGGTCGAGCAACCGGGGGGAAAAGCCCAAAATCTCGACGAGATTGTGGTCCAATTGGAAAGAGAAGGGGTCTGGTCCGGTGAGTTTAGCAACCGACGTAAAGACGACACGCATTTTATCACCAGCGCCCACATAAGTTTGTTGGAAATGCCGGATCGCCGGTATCGGGTCAGTGTCCAGGAAGATATTACCGACCGGCGACGAGCCGAGCAGGAGACAGCCCGGCTGTTTGAGGCGGTCAATCGTCAACGGGAACAGTTACGGGCCTTGACTCGTCGCTTAACCGATATTCAGGAGGCCGAGCGGAAGCAGTTGGCCCGCGAACTGCACGATCAAGTCGGTCAGAATTTGACGGCGCTGGGTCTCAACCTCAATCTTATTCGCGCCCAAATTCCTGACGATAATTCTCAGGCCCTGTTGTTATACAATCGGATCGACGACTCGTTGATGTTAACGGAGCAGACCACCGAGCGTATCCGCGATGTGATGGCTAATCTACGGCCCCCGGTTTTAGATGATTATGGTCTCCTGGCGGCCTTGCGCTGGTATGGCAAGCGCTTTTCATCTTGGGGCGGTTTTACCGTGTCGGTCGTGGGGGATGAATTAGAGCCCCGGGCTGCTCCCTCCGTGGAGAATACGCTGTTCCGCATCGCTCAGGAAGCGATGACGAACGTGGCCAAACATGCCCAAGCCACGAAAGTCAAGATCAGCATCGATAAAGATGATACGATTATGCGGATGGTCATCGAAGATAATGGCCGGGGGTTCGATACCTCATTCCTGTCTGAGTCCACCCGACGCCAGGGGTGGGGACTGCTGTCGATGATGGAACGCGCCGAGACAATCAACGGGCATTGCATTATTGAGTCAACCCCGGGACAAGGGACACGTATTATTGTTGAGGTCTCACAATGACAATTACTATTCTGCTGGCAGATGACCACGCCGTGGTTCGTGACGGCTTACGCTCTCTGCTAAATTCACAGCCGGACCTGGAAGTGGTCAGTGATGTGGGCAATGGTCGGGAGGCGATCAACCAGGCTCTTGAGCATTGTCCCGATATTGCTATTTTAGATATTGCTATGCCTGAATTGAATGGCATCGATGCCGCTCGCCAGATTAAGGAGAGTTGTTCCGACACCAAGATCATTATCTTGTCGATGCACGCCAGCAATGAACACATTGCCAGAGCGTTACAGGTCGGCGTGCGAGGCTATCTGCTCAAAGAGTCGGCGGGCGTTGAAGTCACCCAGGCTGTCCATGCGGTCTATGCCGGTCACCGTTATCTAAGTCAAAAAATCTCGGATAAAGTCGTTGAGGATTATATCCGTCAGGGCCAAACCGAAGAAGATCCTCTGGCCCGGCTCAGTTCACGGGAATTGGAGATTATGCAGATGGTCGTCGAAGGTAAATCCAGCGCCGAAATTGCCGAGATTTTGTCCCTGTCGCCCAAAACCGTGGAGACGTACCGCAGCCGACTGATGCAGAAACTCGACATCAGTGATCTGCCGAGCCTGGTCAAGTTTGCCATTCAACACGGTCTCATTTCGTTAGAATGAGACATTAGAAGAAAATTTCGTAGGACAAACTTATGTAGGACAAACTTATGTAGGACAAACTTATGTAAGACAAACTTATGTAAGACAAACTTATGTAGGACAAACTTATGTAGGACAAACTTATGTAGGACAAACTTA
>CAZWZZ010000072.1:0-4030 GCA_964638395.1 uncultured Caldilineaceae bacterium | reverse complement strand
GACAAACTTATGTAGGACAAACTTATGTAGGACAAACTTATGTAGGACAAACTTAAGTTTGTCCTACATATCCTATTTTTACAGGAGGAGTTATGAAAGCAGATTGGAAAACCGTCAAAGCATACGAAGATATTACCTACAAAAAAGCGGACGGTGTGGCCCGCATCGCCTTCAACCGGCCCGATGTTCGCAATGCGTTTCGCCCCAAAACGGTCGGCGAACTGTTCGAGGCCTTCATCGATGCCCGCGAAGATACGTCCATCGGTGTCGTACTACTGTCGGCGGAAGGCCCCTCATCGAAGGATGGCGTCTACTCCTTTTGCAGCGGTGGCGATCAAAAATCACGGGGCCAGCAGGGGTATGTCGATGAGACAGGCATGCCCCGCTTGAACATCCTCGAAGTGCAACGCTTGATCCGTTTTATGCCCAAGGTGGTCATCGCCGTGGTTCCTGGTTGGGCCGTGGGCGGCGGGCACAGCCTGCACGTCATCTGCGATTTGACCCTGGCCAGCCGGGAACACGCCATCTTTAAGCAGACCGATGCCGATGTGACCAGCTTCGATGCCGGCTACGGCTCGGCCTACCTGGCCAAAATGATCGGCCAGAAGCGTGCCCGCGAAATCTTCTTTTTGGGCAGAGACTACTCCGCGCAGGAGGCTTACGAGATGGGTATGGTCAACGCCGTCGTGCCCCACGATGAATTGGAAGAGACCGCCTACGAATGGGCACAGGAAATCCTGGCTAAATCCCCAACCTCCATCAAGATGCTTAAGTTTGCCTTCAACCTGACCGATGATGGTCTGGTCGGACAGCAAGTTTTCGCCGGAGAAGCGACCCGGCTGGCCTATATGACTGAGGAGGCCAAAGAGGGCCGGGATGCCTTTTTGGAGAAGCGGAAACCAAATTTTAGGGATGTTAAATGGCTACCGTGATGTGAGCCGAACGCTACCAAGAACAAAAAAAGGCCAGCCGATTAAGGCTGGCCTTTTTTTGTTGTTTACGTGATGATGTCATTGAGT
This sequence comes from uncultured Caldilineaceae bacterium, assembly GCA_964638395.1. GTDB lineage: Bacteria > Chloroflexota > Anaerolineae > 4572-78 > J111 > CAZWZZ01. The sequence continues at coordinate 3,011 of CAZWZZ010000072.1, read as the reverse complement.
TAAGCGATGATAGCCGCCCGAGTAGCGCGGAACGGCGTGGAGCGCGTATCGAGGCCGCGTCCTGCGACCGTAGGTAGTGTTGAAGGGGGCCCGGCTGAGACAACGATTCGGAGCTATCCTACCTCCCTGTGCTGACCCAAATTCTGGGACGCATCCAAGTACGACAGAATTATAGACGAAATTGTGATCTTATGTTATGATAAAAATGGGAGACAGTTACGGCTCAGTGGGAAAAATCTATGCCCTCTAAACAAACAATCTTTTCGGCCACTATGATCATCTTGATCCTGATGGCCCTCTTAACAGGGGTTCGAGTCTTTAACACGGACGACGCCCCGAAAATCGTGAAAATCGGCGAACCGGCGGCCGCGGCGGCTTTGGCTGCAACAGCCATCCCTACCGTCAGCGCCACGGCCCTCCCCACGCCGACCCACGATCCCAATCGTCCCCTGGTCGGCATTGTGTCGGGCCACCGGGGATATGATCCCGGCGCGGTGTGTGATGATGGCCTGACCGAGGCCGAGCTTAATTATGCTATTGCTCTGGAGGTGGTCGATTTGTTGGGACGGCGCAACATTCAGGCCGATTTGTTAGATGAGTTTGATGCGCGTTTGACCGGTTATCAGGCCGAGGCCCTGGTCAGTGTTCACGCCGATAGCTGCAACATTCCCGGTGCCACCGGCTTCAAGGTGGCCCGCGTGACCGACAGTATCATTCCCGAGGCTGAGGACCTGTTGGTGCAGTGCCTCAATCAGGAATATGCGGCCCACACCAATTTGCCCCAACATACGGCCAGCATCACCGACGGTATGACCAACTACCACGCTTTCAACGAGATCAACCCCTTCACCCCCGGCGCGATCATCGAAACCGGTTTTATGCTGGATGATCGCTACCTCCTCCAACATCGCCCCAAAGTCGTGGCTCGCGGTATTGCTGCCGGCATTGTCTGCTTTTTGGACGGTGCGGAATAACGTGCGTGGCACAAGATTTGTCCGATCCCCACTCACAAAAATAGCAACAACCCCAAAATAATCAACACCCCATAAATGAGCCGCTCGAACTGGGCCACGGGCAAGCGGCGGTTGAGATTGGCCCCCAGCCCAATGGCCAGTAGGGACAGCGGCAGGGCCAGGCCACACAGTTGCAACACCTGGGGCGTCCACAGGCCGCTGAGACCGTGGCCGATGAAGATGAAGCCGGTCACCGGCACGAAGTAACTCTGCATATTGGCCCGAAATTTGACGGGTGGCCAGCGGCTCAACGTGCCGTACAGGACCACCGGCGGCCCGGTCATATTGTAGGCCCCGCCCAACACGCCGGAGGCAAAGCCAAAGAGATAGGCCCACTGTTGCCGGACCAGGCTAATGAGGCGGGGGCGCAGCAGATTGTAGAGGCTAAACAGGATCAGTAGTACGCCTAAAATGGCCTTGATCCAGGCTTCCGGGGCCAGGATCAGGACAAACAGGCCAAACGGAATGCCCAGAATCGAGCCGCCGATCAAGCGCCACAGGGCCACGACATCGACCTCGCGCCAACTTTGCCACAGGATGATAATTTCGATGATAAGGCCGACGAAGGCCACCAGCGGCGTGGCCGTGCGTAGGTCGAGGATGAGGGCCAATAGCGGCATCGTGACCAGGGCCAGACCAAAACCCAGCGTCGAATGAACCAGCGTCCCGGCAAATAGAATGAGGATGGTTAGCAGGGCTAACGACATTCTCAATTCAACCGCAGGAGCGTCTTTTCCATCTTCATCAAATGCTCCTTTAACCAGTCGGCATCAGGGCTGTTCGGGGCCAGGAAGAGATACCGCTCCAGGTCCATCGTCGATTGCCGCAGCCGGTTCAGCCGGTAGGCCAGAAGGCCCCGATCCCGGATGTCATTGACCCGGCGGGGGGGGACCGCCAGCATCAGATCGACCACTTTGTAGGCGTTCTCCCAGCTTTCGGTACCGACATAAATCTGCTTTAAGTTGAGCAGCATACGGTACAGAATAGCCGTTTTGGCGACCGGCTTGAGGTACTTCTCCCGGATGCGTTGCCGGTTGATCGCCTGCCCCTGCACGATGGCCAGACAATCATCCTCGCTCAAGAAGCGCCCTTGACCGAAAACATCAATGTAGAGGGCATCGTCGGGGGGGCCGTAGCCGACGATGAAATGGCCCGGCAGGTTGATACCCCACAAGGGCAGCCCCAGCCGCCAGCCAACCTCCAGATAGATTGCGCTCAGCGAGATGGGGATGCCCATACGAGCATCCAGGACTTTGTTTAGCAGCGAATTGTGAGGGTGGTAATAATTTTTGATATTACCGCTGAATTTTAGCTCCTCGAAGAAATAATGGTTGAAGGTTTTGATCCGGTCTCGATCATCTTGTTGACTGTCTGAAATGGGCGTCTCTAGCTGCTCGGCAATCTCATCGAGCAGGCCCAAATAAAGGGTCAGGTCAAACGCCTGGGTCAGATGCTCGGCAAACAGCAGAGCGGCATAGGCCAGGTTAAGCTGCTTATTCTCTTTGCCCACTTCTCGATAGAAATGTTCGCGTATTTGGTCAGACATTGTGTGCTTGTGTGATACGTTGAGCTTGTTTCCAGGCAATGCGCCAGCGTCTTGCTTTGGTAATGATCTCAGCCTCGATCAGCCGGGTGGTGACCTGGGCGGCGGTCAGGCTCATTCTTGGCGGGCCACCACCACAATATGCTGCCGGGTCAACTCTTCCGGGCTGTAGTGGGCCAGTTCGGCCTGAATAACCGGCGTGATCCGGGCTTCGGCGGTCTCATCCTGCTCGACCCGCCACTGCTCGATAGTAAAATGATGGGCCAGGCTGTCGTGGAACTGCGTCTCACGCCAGCGGTTGAAGATGAAGTCGTGGTCAGCCTCGCCTTCATCCCGCAGATGGCCCCACGGCTCGGCTTCGTTATCCTGAAAGCCACCGCCGAGGCTGCTGTAGGGTTTGATGTTGGCCAGGAACAGCCCGCCCGGTTTCAGAACCCGGACGGCCTCCGCCAGCA
>CAZWZZ010000071.1:10765-14034 GCA_964638395.1 uncultured Caldilineaceae bacterium | reverse complement strand
TGCCCTCACCACAAAAAACCTCAAAGAACCATAAAGATTTCATTAAATTTAAGGAGGCAATTGGTCTCTAGGCCAAAGTATGATATAATCCTCAAACCCTTTTCTTAACATTTTTAAGATTTTGTAACAACAAATCTGGATTCTGCTCCATGACCCTAGAAACACACCTGAAACGACTTATCAGAAACTATCATCGGCGTTTACAAAAGCTCAAGGAACGTGAGGCCCTCTACGGTCTCGATGTCACCCCCGGCATCTCTTTAGAAATCGAGGACATCGAAGAAAAGATTGCCGACCTGGAACGGACGTTGGCCGAGACCGGAGAGCGGGCCGAGGCCGCCGAACCGGCGCGATCTGCCCCGCCCGCCCCTTATTATGGGAACCGGCCTCATTGCTCTACATTGGCTCCCCCGGCTGTCAACCACAAATCCGCCCTGACCCGCAACCCGGCGCTGCGACAACTGCGCCGTTGGTTGCTACAAAAGTAGATTATGCCAAAAGTTTTGTGCGTAGACGATGATGCGGATATGCGCAGTCTGATCGCTCTGGGGTTGAGCGTCGATGGCTTTGCCGAGGTGATCGAAGCCAGAGACGGCTGGGATGCTATCGAGAAATGTCGTCTTCTCTGGCCCGATCTCATCCTCATGGACATCATGATGCCCCACCTGAACGGCATCGAAGCCATCCGCCGGCTGCGAATGATGGCCGCCGCCCGGACAGTCCCCATCATCGTCATCTCGGCCAAATACAACCATGAATTAATGGAACACGCCCTGTCCATTGGGGCCAACGAATATGTGACCAAACCATTCGCCATCGAGGATTTGAAGCAAACGATCCAACAGTATGTCGATGGGGCCGTTTCCTTCGCCCAGTGGGAGGGCCGCCGCCAACAAGAGCTGGCCAGAGCCGCCGCCAATCTAACCGATGCCCACAAGATGGAGAGCCTCTACCGGTTGGCAATCTGGCAAAACAACCCACCATTGGCCGTGAATTTGGATCAGTTGACCGATCTGGCCGGGGGCATCATCCACGACTTGCGGAACCGGCTAGGTATTCTGTGCAACTATAACGTTCGGGCTGAATACTGCTTGCAGTTGCTAGAAAGCCTCGCTTTTTTCTGTTTCAAACCGAGCCTCTCCCGCCAAATCTGTCAGGGCAATATCCGACAGCCGGAGATTGGAGCGGCGGCTTTGACCCGCTTTGTGCCCTCTCCCACGATGGACTTTATTTTTACGCGCCGTACCCAGCGCCACCAAACGGCTGCCTCCGGCCTCACCTTGAAGGGCTTGTTCGATAGCAGCCTCCTCAGCCGGACATTGTGGCTGCTTTGCCACAACCTGATCGCTTATTATCGTGATGCCCCCCACGAGCCGTCCCTTCGAGCCATCGAGATCGAAGATTGCCGCTTACTCGATCCTCACTTTGGTTTCTATATCAAGATTTCTCTGCGGCAGGCAGATAAGCGCCTGTGCCCATTTCCCGAAAAGTGTGGTTGCGACCGGGTCTTAGCCGGAGACCCGTTGGCCATCGCCCTGCTTTTGTTGCGGAAAGCGGTTTTTTTGCACGGCGGCGAGTTGCGGTTTGATGACCAGGGCAGAATCGTTATCAAGATCGAAGATCGTCTCAAGCCGTCCCGGTCCGAGGATGATCTCGATGGCCTGCGGGACAAAATCACCCATCTCGCCACCGAGTATACCGGCCCGGAGCCGAACATTTATCCACTTGTTAGAAAATTTATTTCCCCCCTCTCCCGTGAGTTGGACCACATCAATGCCGAGGCGCGGGCCAACGTACATATTACCCCCGGAGAACGCGCTCTGACCCTGATCCGGCGCAACTGCCGCTATGCTCAACTACTGCTCCAAAATTTGTTGTGGCTGGGGGTCGGGGTTGATCCCCCCTGCGAATGGGTCGATGTTGGCGACACCTTGCGTTCGGTCCTGAGAATTTTATGGAGCGAGATACGGGTTGATGACGACGACGAGCCCATCACGGTCGAGGTAGACATCGACCCCGATGTGGTCAATGTGTGGGGCAATCGGGTTAGCTTGCAACAGGTTTTTATGAACCTGATTATCAATGCTCTGGAGGCGATGCCCGGCGGCGGATATCTGTGGCTGCGCGTATTTCAGCGGGGGGGCGGCGTGTATGCCGAAGTGAGCGATACCGGCAGCGGTATTCCACCCAGCCAGACCCAACAGGTTTTCGATCTGGCTTTTTCCACCAAACAGGGCCGGGAGCGGGGAACCGGTCTGCACATCGTTAAATCAATCATTAACCGATGGGGGGGGACGATTGATATGACATCGACCGTGGGTCAAGGAACCACTTTTAGAATTTGCCTACACAATCTGAACCCCATCCCCGTCGAGCAGCCAGGAGAAGAATATGCCACAACACCCAGTTGTATTAATTGTTGAGGATGACGCCGATTGGCTCGAAATTTATTCCGCCCAATTAGCCAGCGATGAGTACACGATTGTCAAAGCTCGCACTGTCAAAAAAGCCTCGACGTTGTTAGATGAGCAGACATTTGCTGTGGTTGCTACCGACCTCAAATTGTTAGGATCGGCCACCGGCGGCTTTGACATTTTAAGGATGGTGCAGGAGCGCAGCCCGGATACCCAGGTGATTATTTTCACCGGCTACGGCGGTAAACAGGACGCCTTCGAGGCCATGCGGCGCGGGGCTTACGATTATGTGACCAAACCCCTCGATTACGATCACGTGCGCCAGGTTTTCCACTCGGCCATTGCCGTGCGGGAGCAAAAGCTGGCCTATCGCCGCCAGACGCCGGCGACAGGCCGGATCGATTTGCCCTTTCCCCAAAAATTTGTGGGCAGCAGTAAGGTTATCAAACAGGTGTTGCGACAGGTGACCGCCATCATCGACTCGACCGAGCCGGTCTTGATCTGGGGCGCGTCCGGCACCGGCAAGGCGCTCATCACCGAGACCATCCACCTGGCCAGTAAACGGAAACGGTTTGTCCTGGTCAACTGCGCCGTTTTTTCAGAAACGACTCTGGAGCGGAATCTATTCGGTTTTGAACAGGGCGCTTTTATGGGGGCGGTCGAAGCGCAGCCGGGGTTGTTGGAGCAAGCCTCGGACGGCACGCTGGTCCTGGATCGGGTTAGCGGTCTCAGCCCCCGCTTACAGGCGCAACTGTTTGAGGCGCTCCGGCAACGTCAGACGCAGCGGCTCGGCGGCTCCAAGCCGACACCGCTCAACGCCAGAGTGCTGGCCACGTCTCCTTTCGATCTGTGGGG
>CAZWZZ010000071.1:3433-10665 GCA_964638395.1 uncultured Caldilineaceae bacterium | reverse complement strand
ATCGAGCCGCGTCATTTGCCGGAGAAGATGCGGCGGCAGCAGCGAGCCACACAGCTCCGGCAAGCGGCCCGCGCTCACTTTCCCGATGTGATCGTCTGTCCCTGTGGCCGCTCTTTGTCGGAGCAAGCGATGCTGGCCGCTCAAACTTTCGACGCGAGTAACTATGTTTATTTGTCAACCGGGACCCAAAAGCCGGCCTGGTATCAGTCTACGATAGAAGAGGCCGTCGCTGAATTTGGCCTGTTGTCGTATGAACCGCCCTACTTTTTCGATGACCAGGTCTGCGGCCTGTGCCAGCCGATTCTAACCAGCCAGGTGGTCATCATCGACATTTCCACCGCCGATGCGGGGATATTCTACGATTTGGGTCTGGTTCACGCTGTGGGCGTGCCCTATCTGGTGTTGAAACAGAGAGCCGTCCAACTACCGGCCAAATTTGCCCAATTGAAATATGCCCCCTATGACGACGCCTTTAGTTTGAAGATGGCGATTTCGTCCTGGCTCAGTCAATTTGCGAGGGATGAGTTATGAACTATGAAGACGCCCCGCCGATGAAGGAACCGACGGTCAAGAAACGGCTCTTGATTGTCGAGGATGATGTTGAATTGTGCCGGGTGCTGCGGAGTTTTCTAACAGCCCGAGGCTATGACATTTTGACCGCCCACCGGGGCGGGGAGGCCCTGGCCATCTGTCGCACCGAACCGCTCGATCTGCTGCTACTCGACATCAAGCTGCCCGACCTGGACGGCTACGAGGTGCTACGTCAACTCCGCAGCGATAGCCGCACTGGCCATCTACCCTGCCTCATCCTGACCCAAAAGGATGAACGGAGCGAGGATTATGAGGCGTTTGCCGGACTCTGGGACCGTTACCTGACCAAACCTTTTGAGTTTCCTGATCTGGTGCGGGCTGTGGATGAGATTGTCAGCCTGAGCCGCCAGGAAAGCCAGACCGGGATGGACAGGGATTTGCCCTGCCGGACGGAGCTTCTGGACACCGCCCGGCAAGTGACCGAGCAGATCACGCTGTGGCAAACGGCTCCCGATGTGGCCCAGGCCCTCATTGTCGTGGATCGCCGCATCGCCTCGGTAATTCACGATATGAGCAAGCTGGGGGCCTTGCTCGATCTCATTCCACCGGGCACGGTGGCTGAGGGAGCGCGTACTCGAGTAGGCTGGCACCTCCACCGCTGCCGGCTCGCCTATGAGCAGCTCAACAGCCTGCGCTACAAAATGCGCCGCTACCAGCCTGCCGAGCCAACCGCCGTGGGGAATGTCCGGCTCCCGCTGCCTCCCCTACGCTGGCAACAATTACTGGACGGGATTAGCCGCTGGCAGGAAGAACCGGCAGTGGCCCTCTCAACGCGGCGCGTTGGGGATGAGATTCACCTGGTAGTGGCCGGGCAGCCCACTCACGAAGTTGTCGAGATATTTGGCGACCTTAACCGAGGTAAACCACAAGCTATCTACGGCTATCTGGCTCACAAAATCGTCACCCGCTACGGCGGGCGGCTGGCGACGGTGGATGATCAACTGGTCATTATTTTCCCCGACAATCCGGCCCCTGGCGATGATGCCGGACGTTTAGCCGAGAAGGTCGGTCAACTTGAAGCGCAACGGGATACGCTGGCCCGCCCGGTTCCGCAGCCGCCGTCTGCCGCCATCGAGGCCAAGACCACCCGGCTGATCGAGCCGCTGGCTCTGGCGTTGCTAACCACCATTGACGCTGCGCTCGAATTTCTCGACACCGGCCCCGACATCGACGGGCGGGTTCAGCCCTGGCTGTCGATTTGGCGCAACCTCCGCTTCTTTCGCCTCTTAACTTTCGATCTCTGTGCAAAACAGCCCTTCCACGCTCAACCGGTCGATCTCAAAACCCTGCTGACCGATATGACCAATCTTTTGGCCCACCGCCTGATCGACCATCGCTTGATCGTTGCCAGCGCCGAACCCACGCCGCTGCTGACGACGGATGAGATCCATTTACGGCTCCTGTTCATTTTTTTGACCCGAACGATTCTGGACTATCTGCCGGAGGATGGCGCGGTACATTTTCAGATTCAACCCCAGCAGGCCGGCTATCTCGTGACTATCAAGGCCGACACCGTGATAGAGCGGCTCGAGTTGGGGAAAATCCAACGGTATGTTGATCGAATCGGGTGTCGGCTCGACGTGGAAACAGGGGGCGAAACCGAAGTCAGACTATTCTTTTGAGATTGTGCCCCTATACCACGCCTCGTTCGAGGCTAATCACATCAATCAGCAGCGAGTAGCCCGTCTCCACCCGCCCGGCTCCGGCCCCAACGAGTGTGACCGGCCCCAGTAGATTCGTCTCGTAGGTGATGGCGTTGGTGGCACCCATAACGTGGGCCAACGGATCGCTGAGGGGAACCATCTCCGGGGCGACGCGGGCCGTTAGCCAGCCCCCTTCCTGGCTCGCCCGCCCGATCAGCTTCCACCGTTTGCCCTCGGCTTTGGCTTGCTCGATATCGGCCAGGGTCAGGTGGCTGATGCCTTGACATTCGACATCGCTCGGTTTGAGGGCGGCGCTCATCAGCACGTTGGCTAGAATAACGACCTTGCTCAAGGCATCGTGCCCCTCGACATCGGCGGTCGGGTCAGCCTCGGCGTAGCCCAGCGCTTGAGCATCTTTGAGCGCCGCCTCGTAACTTTGCCCCTCTTCCATTTTAGTCAGAATGTAGTTGGTCGTGCCGTTCAGGATACCCCGCACCTCGCTGATCTCATTGCCGGTCAGCGTAGCCAGGGGCAGTCGCAGGGCCGGCGTGCCGCTCATCACCGTGCCCTCGAACAGGAAGCGGACGCCGTGGCTCTCGGCCAATTTGGCCAAATCGGGGTAGGCCAGGGCGACCGGCCCTTTGTTGGCCGTGACCACGTTTTTGCCGCTCTCGAAGGCGGCCCGGCAATAATCGATGGCCGGTTGGCCGGTTTCGATGTCGGTATAGCTGATCTCGACGACGGTATCGGCGTTGCTGTCGCGGATCGTTTGGGGCGCGTCCCAGCCCCGGTGTAGGCCGGGCGAGTCGGGATATTTTTCAAACGTGCCCGTCTCCTCAAGCGACTCGAATAGAGCGGCGATGTCCAGGCCGTCGGGGTCGTAGAGCGAGCCTTTGCTCAAGGTGCAGACGGCCACGATTTGCACCTCGACCCCAAGCGTCTGGCGCAGGGCCTCCCCTTTGAATTGTAAAATCTCGGCCAAGCCCTGCCCAACGTTGCCAAAACCGATTAGAGCCAGTTTGTGTGTCACGCTAATTTTCTCCTTGATGGGTGGATCTCAAATTTTTGATTATTCGTCTTCATCCTCCGGCTCATCTGGAATGACCATTTCCATCTGGCCCAGGTAAATAAGAGACTCGACATCATCGACCAAGTCAGGCTCATAACGAGCGACAATCTTTCGGACTCGCTCTAACTCTTCTTCAGAGGCTAAACCAAGCATCCGGGAAAGGTCGCCCAAATCTTGAGTGCGAGAAGCCGCAGCCTTCATCAACACCAAATAGGGCAGGTCGAGTACCGGATAACCGGCCGGGTCTTGGCGCGGCTGGGCCAGGGCCTCATCGAGCCAGGGATAATCACCAAAGATAACATCCACCTCGACGCCATCCGGCGAGTGGAGCAGAAAGCCGGGCACCGCTAAACGGGAAATGACCTGGTAGCCGACCGCTTGTAATCGCTCTAAGGCTTCATCGCCATCTTCCTGCCGGACGAGAATATCTAAGTCATTGGTCATGCGTTCCGGCATATAAGCCCGGGTAGCGACAGCCCCCACAATGACCCAGGGCAGATCCTGCAAAATAGGCCGCAAGTCAGGCCACGGATTCATAGCGGTTCTCCTTCGTAGAAAGTCGTGCCCACTGCCGGTTCCGGGCTTGATTCGCCGTAGACAAAGATCGATAAAAAAGCGCCGACGTTGGGCCGGGGTCAATTTGCCATCGGGGGCGATGGCGGCAATCGCCGGAGGGATTTTCATAAGCGTACCTCTTTGTTCATAGGCTCGAATTATATCACGTCTGACCAGGCGGGGCAAAGAGAATTGGAAGGGGGGCAGAATTTAGGCGACTTTTGTCTATTCCCGGTGGATTGTCAAATCCAAGCCGAGCCTTCCGACTTTTACTCAAAACCAACTTTGGATTTCACCCGGCTTGTGATACAATGTGAACATAATTTCTTAACCTGAACGAGCCGGATTAAACAATGAAACCTGCGTCGATTGTCGAAAATATTCCGTACACCTTCGCCGATTATTTCAAGCTCAATCTCGATGCTGAGGATTTGGTGGCCCATTTTGGCTACACGTTTCAGGCGCAAAATTACAAGCTACCGGCCCACGCCACCCTTGATCCTGAGCGTTTGGATGATCTCAGAAACCGCCTCGAAGAGAGCCTGCCCCACCTCAGTCTGACCAGTGAAATTGCCCGGCGGGAATTTTTGATTGCGCCGGTGCTGCTAGAATTGATCCACTACACCCACACCAAAATCAAAGTCGAATATCCGTTAGAGATCAATGACCAACTCAAAGGGACGCTCGATTACTATTTGCAGGCTGAACGTAATTTGTTGGTTATCGAGGCCAAAAACGCCGACCTCCAGCGGGGCTTCAATCAACTGGCCGTGGAATTAATCGCCCTCCACCATTGGCTTGAGGAAGAAAGCGGACTGCTGTACGGCGCGGTGTCAATGGGCAACATCTGGCAATTCGGCGTTTTGGATCGAGCGGCGAAACAGATCAGCCAAGATTTGAATCTGTATCGGGTTCCGGCTGATCTGGAGCCGCTCCTGAAAAGTCTCGTGTCAATTTTAACACAACCCTAATGACATCGTCCGACACTTACCCACCCGCCACCTGGCGATTGCTCATCAGCCCGCCGCTGGACGGGGCCACCAATATGGCCATCGACGAGGCCATTCTCCACGCCCTGGCCGAGGGGGTGGGCCGGCCGACGCTGCGCTTTTTCCAATGGCAGCCCCCCTGCCTCAGCCTGGGCTATAACCAACATTGGGCCGAGGTGGATGCTGAGGCTTGCCAAAGCCTCGGTTACACCTGGACCCGCCGTCCGACCGGCGGCAAGGCCATCCTCCACACCGACGAAGTGACCTACAGCCTCATCATCCCCCAGAACGATCCTCGGGTCAAGGGCGGTATTATGAACTCCTACCGCGCCCTGAGCTTCGGGCTGCTACGGGGGCTGGAGAAGTTGGGCGTGGTGGCTTCCCAGGCCACCAAAGAGGAAACGAAGGCCAAGCGAAACGCAGGCGGCGGTGGGCCGGTCTGTTTCGATACCCCCTCCCGCTACGAAATCACCTGGCAGGGCAAAAAGTTGATCGGCAGCGCCCAACTACGCCGCAGAAAGATTGTGTTGCAACACGGCACGCTCCCGCTCTACGGCGATTTGCAGCGGATTTTGGCCGTGCTGACCTTCTCTGAAGAGGAGCGAGTGCAACAGGCCCGGCTTCTCCCGGAGCGGGCCATCACGTTGGAGCAGGTGGTGGGCCGGGCGCTGACCTTTGAAGCAGTCATCCCCCCCTTGATCGAGGGTTTTTCTGAGGCGCTCAACCTGACGTTTGAGGAGGCTCCGCTGACCGACCGGGAGCAGGAGTTGGCCGACAGGTTACGGGCCGAGCAGTATGGGAATGAAGTTTGGACGCGGCGTATTTAGAAGGGATATTTACTCTAGCGTCAAAATATAATCCACAATCGCCTCCAGTTGAGCCTCGGTCAGCGTCGATTGATAAGTCGCCGGCATAATCGGGTCATACCCCTCGTTGATGTAAACATTCGGTTCGAGAATCGCCTCCCGGATGTAGGCTTCGACGCTCTCGGCCTGGCCGGTGTAGCCCGGATCATTGAGGATGACCTCCGCCCGCTCGACCTGGCCGACCATCGGCGGGCCGACGACGTACCCGGCCCCCGGCTCGACGGCGTGACAGCCCAAACAGCCGTTGACATTATAAAGGTACTGACCATCCAGCGCCCCCTCCGCCGCCGCTTGAGCGCCGGTTCCGGCCCCGCAGCCGCTCAACAGTAGCCCGATCAGCACAACCTGCCACAACTTCACCATAACTATACTCCTCCTGAGTGGAATGGTATACTTGTTCAAGTTTTCACGTAATCATTGCGATCAACAGTAACATTGTCAAATTAAGCCTGAATGAGTCAAATCTGCCCGACTGAACGACTGAACTTAAACTTTTTGACGATTTGCGCTAAATGGGTTGTATGCTATACTCCGCCGCTTGGAGTATAACAGCAATGAAATGGTTAACATCCCCCCCCGTTTATCTAACAATCATCAGCCTGGCCCTGATCGGCAGCATCTTGTCGAGCGGGCCGACCACAGTCGAGGCCCAGGAACGACCGCCGGTGTTGGCCTTCTACTACGCCTGGTTCGATCAAAACACCTGGACCTCCGGCCAATCGGTCGATCTGCCGGCCGAGCCGTACAACTCGGCGGATCGGGCTACCATCGAGCGGCACGTAGCCCAGGCGCAAGGGGCCGGAATCGACGCTTTTGTGCAATCCTGGTACGGCCCTCAAGAGGCCAACAACCAGACCGAAACCAACTTCCGCATCCTGCTCGACGTGGCCGCCGCCAGCGGTTTTCAGGCCGCCGTCGATTTCGAGGTTAGCGGCCCCTTCTTCGGCGATGCCGCCTCGGTGACCAACGCCCTGGCCACGCTGCTGGCTACCCACGTCCAACATCCGGCCTATCTGCGCTATCAGGGCAAGCCGGTCATTTTCTTCTGGCGGCAGCAACGTTTTGGCTTGGAGCAGTGGCAGGCCATCCGCAATCAGGTCGATCCCGACCGGGCCACGATCTGGATTGCCGAAGGGATCGACCTCTCCTACCAGTCCGTGTTCGACGGCCACCACCTCTACAGCATCGCCTGGTCGGGTGCCCCGGCCAACGAACTGGCCAAGTGGGGCGACCGCATGCGGGCCTACGAAGCCAACAACGATGTCTCCCGGCTGTGGGTGGCCACGGCAATGGCCGGTTACGACGACACCCGGCTGCCGCGAGCCAACGCCTTTGCCGTGCCCCGGCGCGGCGGTGAGTATTACCGCGAAACCTGGCAGGGGGCCGTGGCCAGCGGCGCGGAGATGATTATTGTCAACAGCTTCAACGAATGGCCCGAAGGAACCCACATCGAACCGAGCGTCAGCTACGGCAATTTCTATCTCGATCTGACCCGCGAATTGGTCGCCAGCCTGAGCGG
>CAZWZZ010000071.1:1759-3333 GCA_964638395.1 uncultured Caldilineaceae bacterium | reverse complement strand
CAGGCCGCCGCCATCCCTCCGGCTCAGGAGACACCGCCCGGCGAGGAAGCGGCGGATGACCCGCTGCCGGATGGCCCTTACGTTCGCATCGGGGGTCTGGTCAACGTCCGCAGTGGGCCATCGACTGATTTCGAGCCGGTCGGCCAACTGCAAGCCGGGGCTGTGTTGACCGTCACCGGGCAGACGACCGAGGGGGATTGGTGGCAGATCGACTTCGCCGGGGCCAGCGCTGAGCAAGCCTGGGTGGCCGACCGCGTGGTTCAATTCGTCGGCGATGCGGCCACGGTTCCCGTGGTCGAGGCCCCGGCTGACCCGGCAGATGAGCCGGAAGCGACGGACGAGCCACCCACCTTCGACAGCCCGCCGGGGGGCATCACCGTATACGATCAACCCGACGCCGAGGCCGAGCCGGTGGGTCGCGTGCGAGCCGGAGAGACGATCCCCATCGTCGGCCAGGATGAAACCGGCGATTGGTGGCAGATTGACTTTGGCGGGATCGAGGATCAGTTCGGCTGGGTGGCTGCCGCGGCGGTGGATGTTGAGGGAGAGGTGGCCGCTGTGCCGGTCGTCACCGGGACCGAAGAGGCAGAGCAACAACAAGAGGCGCCGTCACCCACCCTCACCGCAACGGTCACGCCGACTGCCAGCCCCACGCCGACGGCGACGATAACGCCGACTTCCAGCCCCACGCCGACGGCGACGATAACGCCGACCCCCAGCCCCACACCTCAGGTAACAGCCGGACAGGTCGAAGCGGAGAATGCGATAAACGTCCGGGCCGAACCCTCGCTGGATAGCGATCTGGTCGGCGGGTTGTATCTGGGGGATACGGCCGCCGTGTATGCTATCAGCGAAGATGGACAATGGTGGCAGATCGAGTTTGCCGACGGGCCTGATGGCTCGGCCTGGGTGGCCGCCGACTTCGTCAGCTTTCAGGGGAATGAGGCCGACGTGCCCATTTTCGGCCTGGGGACGCCCACGCCCACCCTCGATCCGGCCAACACGCCGCCTCCCACCCGCGTCCGCCCCAGTCCGACGCTGATGACCGCTCCGCCCACCTTTGCCCCTACCCCTACCTCTCGCTATCAAAGCACCGCTGCCGCCCTCCTCGAACAGCGCGGCACCCCCGCGCCCGTAACCGAAGCCAGCCCGGCCCCCTTCGAGTGGCGTAGCCTGCCCTGGGGGCTGCTCAGTATCCTCCTCATCGCCGCCATCGTCTGGTTCCAATGGCGTCGCCAGGGGTGATTGTGCAATATTGAACTTTTGGCACAAATTCGTATACTAATGGGTGAATTTGGAAATAATTGAAGGAGCAATAGACTCATGCCTGAATCCCCCTATCCGATGATTTCAATCGAAGCGGCCCTGGCCCACATCGAGCGGGAGGTGCAGCCGCTCCCGGCGGTGACGCGGCCTTTCAACGAGGCGCTCGGCTACGTTCTGGCCGAGGATGTGGTGGCGTCGGAGCCGATGCCCCCCTTTCCGGCGGCCAGCGTCGATGGCTTTGCCGTGGTGGCTGCCGATGGCCCTGGTCCCCACCGTATCGTCGGGGATCAGATGGCCGGGTATGTGGC
>CAZWZZ010000071.1:0-1659 GCA_964638395.1 uncultured Caldilineaceae bacterium | reverse complement strand
ATGGCCGGTCATACCGAGACGCAGCGTCCCCGTGAAAAAGCAATTTTGGCCCACGATGTGAGCCATACCGCCGACCGGACCGAGTTTCAGCGGGTGGTCCTGACTCGCCGGGCCGATGGCACACTGCTGGCCTCGACCACTGGCTTCCAGGGGTCCGGGCGGCTGCTGTCGATGCGGGGGGCCAACGGCTTGATCGTGCTGCCCCACGGCCAGGCCGATTTTGCCGCCGGGTCGGTGGTGGCAGCGGTTTTGTTAGACACAGTACCATTAGAGGGTGAGGTAGCGTAATCAAATATTATGGATATTCTACTGATTGGGACCAGTCATCACACCGCGCCCGTTGAAATTCGGGAGCGGTTGACCTTTTCACCGGCGATGCTGCGTTCGGCCCTGACCCACTTTGGGGATACCCATTCTCAGGGACAGTTGGCCGGGGTTGACGAAGGGGTGATTCTCTCCACCTGCAACCGGATGGAGGTGTATACGCGGGTCAAGGATACGGAGGTGGCCCGCCGGTCGATCACCGAGTTCTTGAGCCAATCCTGTAGCACGCCTGTCGAGCATTTTGCGGATTATTTATACGTCTATCCCCAGGCTGCCGCCGCCCGCCATCTGCTGCGCGTGGCCGCCGGTCTGGATTCGATGGTCTTGGGGGAACCGCAGATTTTGGGGCAGATCACCGATGCCTATGAAGCCGCGCTCTCTCAGGGATCGGCGGGCACGGTGATGTCCGCCCTGTTCCGGGCAGCCATCCACACCGGCAAGCGTGCCCGCACCGAAACGGCCATTAGCGTCAACCCGGCCTCGATCAGCTCTGTGGCTGCGTCGATGGCAACGGAATTGTTGGGTGATTTATCGGAGCGGCGGGTGTTGCTCATTGGGGCCGGGGAGATGGGGGAGATTGCCTTGCGGGCGCTGGTGCGGCGGGGTGTTTCCGGGGTGACGGTGGCCAACCGGACCTATGACAACGCCCAACGGCTGGCCGCCGAATGGCAGGGCAAGGCCATCACCTTCCAACAGTTGCCGGAGGCGATGGTCCGGGCCGACATCATCATCACCTCGACCGGTGCGCCCCACACCATTCTTGATCGGGATTTGCTGGAGCCGGCAGTCGCCGCTCGTCCCCACCGGCCCCTATTCATCATCGACATCGCCGTGCCCCGCGACGTCAATCCCAATGTGGCCGAAATTGCTAACATCCATCTGCGAGATATTGACGACCTCCGGGGGCAGGCCGAGGAGAACGTCCGGGAGCGGGCCTCGGAGATTCCCCGCGTCGAGGGCATTGTCGAGGAGGAAACGGCTCACTTTTTGAAGTGGTTGGCCTCGTTGGATGTGGTTTCGACCATCACCGACCTGCGGAGTCAAGTCGAGACCGTGCGGCAACTTGAGTTGGAGCGGCTTTTCAACCGGCTCGATCTGGATGGGCGGGAGCGGGAATTGGTGGCCACGATGAGCCACCGCCTGGTCAACAAAATTTTGCACCAGCCGACGTTGTGCCTCAAGGATCAGGCCGCCACCGGCAACGGCCCGGCCTATGTCTCCGTCCTGCGCCATCTGTTCGATCTGGAGGTCGGCCTGACCGCCCGGCAGAATGGCACAGCGCAAGCCCACGGGGTGAATGGGCAACGGTCTCTGTTAGGCAGCTCCAAGATTTAA
>CAZWZZ010000070.1:0-14115 GCA_964638395.1 uncultured Caldilineaceae bacterium | reverse complement strand
GCCGGGCGTAGCTGTAGGCCATGTAAGCGGAAACGATATGGCACAGCCAGCCCAGGCAGCCGCCGGTGCCGATCCACAAACCGGGGGTGATGATGAACCAGACGATGGCCCACAAAATTTGCCCGTTGTAAATCTGGCCGACGCCCGGAATGAGCATACTCAGGACGGCGGCGGTACCGGGATTTCTCATCGGAGTCCTCTCTACATCCGCTCCGGGGCGCTCATGCCCATCAAGCGCAGGGTGTTGGCCAGGGTGATCTGGGCCGCCTTGACCAGCTTGAGGCGGGCGGCGGACAGAGCCGGGTTGTCGGGCATAATGACCTTACAGTCGCGGTAGAAGGCGTGGAAGGTGGCTGCCAACTCCTGGGCGTAGTAGGTCAGGGCGTGGGGACCGAGATTTTCCACGGCGTGGGCCACCACTTCCCGCAGGCGCAACATCTGGCGGATCAGTTCCAACTCGGCGGGATGGGTCAACAGGCTGACGTCGCCCCCGGCCATCGTGGCCCCTTCCTCCTCGGCCTTGCGGAAAATGCTGGCGATCCGGGCGTGGCCGTACTGGACGTAATAGACGGGGTTTTCGTTGCTCTGCTTGGTAGCCAGGGCCAAATCCAGCTCCATCTGGCTATCCGCCGAGCGGGTCAGCAGCATAAAACGCAGTGCATCCGCGCCGATCTCCTCGACTACTTCATTAACGGTGATGAAATCGCCGGCCCGTTTGCTCTGGCGCACCGGCACGCCGTCACGGGTGATGGTCACCAATTGGTAGAGCAGGATGGTTAGTCGGTCGGGGTCGAAGCCCAGCGCGGCGGCCACATCTTTAAGGCGCTGGACGTGGCCGTGATGATCCGCCCCCCAGACATAAATGACCCATTCGAAGTTGCGGAGAGCCAACTTATCCCAGATGTAGGCAATATCGGACGCAAAGTAGGTCGGGCGACCATCGGAGCGGACGACGACGTTTTCTTTATCTTCGGCATCCTCACTCTTCAGCCAGATGGCCCCCTCCCGCTCGACGAGCATATCGTTGCTGCTCAATTTATTGAAGACCAGGCCATACGTGCCCTCGTCATACAAACTCTGCTCGGAAAACCAGCGGTCGAACCGGACGTTGATCAGGGCCGTATCCTCTTTGACGCTGTCGATGATGCTGTTGAGGGCATATTGGCGCATAAAGGCCAGCGCCTCTTCTTGCTCAATCTCCAGATACTCATCCCCCAATTCAGCCGCCGCCTCCTGGCCCATCTCCACCAGATACTCTCCCTGATACTCGTCGGGATCAGGCACGTCCTGGCCGAGGGCCTGGGCGTAGCGAGCATACATCGCTTTACCCAGATTATCGACCTGGGTGCCGACGTCGTTGATGTAAAACTCCCGCTGGACGTCATAGCCGGCTGCTTCCAGAAGGTTGGCCAGGGTATCGCCCAGAATAGCGTTCCGCCCGGAGCCAACTACCAGCGGCCCGGTCGGGTTGGAGCTGATGTATTCGACCTGCACCTTTTTGCCCTGGCCCAGATTGATGTGCCCAAAATCCTCCCCTTCGGCCAAAATCGTCTCCACCTGCGCGGTCAGCCACGGCTCGGCCAGGCGCAGGTTGATGAAGCCGGGGTGGGCCACCGTCGCCTCGCCCAGATACTCCACCTCGGCCAGACGCTTGACGATTTTTTCGCCGATCTGGGTCGGGGCCATGCGAGCGTAACGGGCCAGGCCCAGAGCTATCGGTGTGGCATAATCACCGTGGCTGGGATCTTTCGGTCGCTCGATCACAATATCGGGTATATCAAATTTGGGTAAATCACCCTTTTTCTGGGCCTTTTTGATGGCTGCGGCTACAAGCTCCGCAATCTGATCGCGTATCACTGCTCTTACCTCGCTAGATTATTGGTAACGCCTCACCCCTATGTCATTTCGAGCGCCCCCTTCGACTACGCTCAGGACAGGCTAACAGGAGTGAGAAATTTATGGGGCCTCCGTTTGCCAAGAACCGTCCCATAGATTTTTCGGCCTTATTTGGCGTCAAATAAACGCTTGTTGCGTCTGGAACTATAACTGAGTCTGAGGTAATGGTCAAATCATCCGGCGTAGGGGCTAGGGCAGCGTCAACCGCTTATGCCTACTCAACAACAGATGCCCCCCCTCAATCGCCTGCCGAACCACGGCAGTCATTCCCTCTAAATCATACGTCCCATAAAAAGCGCCGCACAAACGATGATCGCTGAAAGCCACGACCTCATCCGGGGCGGCGGTCAGCAGGTGGGCCAGGCTGCGGGGCGTCAGCAGGCCCTCCAAATCAGCGACGACGGCCAGGATAGCCTCGGCGGGGCTGTTCGGACCGGCTCCGGTGGTAAGGGGTGGAGCCTCGTCCGGGGATGAGAGCGGCCGCGTTTCTTCTTTAAGCTGCAAATCTGAGGCGGGCGGGGCCTCCTCTGCCGGGTTGGCCACAATCGTCAGCACGGCCACGCCATATTGAGACAATTTAGCCGGCCCCAGCCCCGGAATTTCCTGCAAGGCCGCCACCGTCCGGGGCCGGTGGCTGGCAATCGCTTCCAAGACTTTGTTCGAGAAAATGACGTAGGGCGGAACCTGTTGGCGGCGGGCCTGCTCGGTGCGCCAGGTGCGGAGTGCCTCCAGAATGGCGGGGTCGGGGCCGGCGTCGGCTGCGGATGCTGCGTCTTTCTCAACGACGGTTTCATCGTTATTGTTATCCTCGTCAACCGCCACTTCTTGGGCCGGGAGCGGCGTGGGTGTCTCCTTCGGCCCGTCATTTTCGGCAGGCGTCGAATCAGGCCGCAGATTTTGGCGGGGCAGGATGACTTTGGGCCGGTTGCCGCCGGTCGTTTGCAGCCGCCCGTCGGTGATGAGGGCGTCGATGATGTTGACGACCGCTTTCTGGGAAAAATCGGTCAAGCGGCCATAATAGGAATGGTCGGCAAAGGTTTCCAGCCAGGCGGCCCGCGAGCCGGTCAGGAATTGGGCCAGCCCGGTGCGCCCCAGCGTTCCGCCCAGTTTGGCCACGGCTTCGAGGATGGTGGTGTCGGGAGATTGGGAGGGTGGGGGATTGGGAGATTTGGTCAATTGCTGCTGTTCTTGAGTGCCGCTGCTTTTCAGCTTATACAATTTTTCGAGGGCAAAACGACTTGCCGTTCGGGTATAACTCTTCTCATTGGTATCCGTTGCAATTTTCTCCAGGGCAGAAATAGCCCGAACATCGCCTATTTTTTCTAAAGCTTTAATAATATACTGGCGTACTTGTAGTTTTGTTTCTCGATTGAGTAAATCAAGCAGCGGCTCTACAGCTCTTTGATCGCCGATTTTACCTAAGGCTGAGGCTGCCAGACGACGAACATTGCCGTTTTCGTGCGACAAGGCTTCAACAATTTCTTGAACGGCCTGTGGGTCACGGGCTTCGCCTAAAGCGACGATACGTTGGGTTAGATTATCCTTGGTCTCGGAACGTTTATTATCAGAGTCTACCTCTGAATGAGCAGCCAGAACGCACTTGATCTGCTCGTAGGTGATGGTGTCGGGCAGGGCGGCTTTTAGGGGGGAGAGTGCCCCGCTGTAGCCGACCTCGTCGACGGCTTGCAACACCTGGGTCTCGATGTCCGGCGGCACGACCTGGCCCAGTTCGACCTGGCCCTGCCCAATGAGCCGGGCCAGATGGGTGTAGATGGTGCTTTCGGCCAGCTCCCGCCGGGCGGCAATTTCCGCCGGGCTGAGACCCTCCTTGAAGAGATCGTGGGTTTGGGCGACGGTGTCGGAGCGGCGATTTTGGGCCTGCCAGCGGCGGGCGGTATCCTCCGCCGGTTCATCGGCTATGGTCACGCCGGGGATGTGAATGGGCAGGGCGGCTCTGGCTGTGAGGGCCTGCCCGCCGAGCGGACTGAGGGCCAGGACGGGCAACTCGCCGCCGCTGAAGCGCAAATATTTCTCGCCGATCAGAGCGTCGATCAGGCTGGTGATCTGGGGTTGGCTCAAGTGGCCCAATTTGCCGTAAAATTTATGTTGCGTGTAGCCATACTGCTGCATCTTCTTGGCCTGGGAGCCGGCCAACAGTTGGGCCAGCCGGGTGCGCCCCACCGGGCGGGGCAGGCTGCGTACCGTTTCCAGCACGATCAGCGGCAGCCACTCCTGGGGGGTGACTGCCTGGGGCAAATCATCGAGAGTCTGGCTGGTGTGGTTGTCGCAACAGCGGGGGGAACGGGGCTGGCTGCTGTCGCCGAAATAATTCAGCAGATAGTGACGCCGACAGGTGGTCAAGTGGGCATACTCCAACATCTTGGCCAGCAGATTGAGCCGAATCTGGGCCCGGGCCTGGATGGCCTGGCTGCGCTCTTTGAGAGCGTCCGGCGGCGGCGACAGCACCTTCCAATGGCTCCGTCCCCCCTGGCTGCCCATATGGAGGATGGCCCCGGCCTGCTCCAGCTCGCTGAGAACGACCCGGATTTTGACCGGATGCTGGCCGGTCAGTTCGGCCAACTCCTGCAAAGCGAAGAAAATATCGCCTCCCTCCGCCGCCTGGCTCAGACGATGATACACCTGGCTCAGATCGTCGTAGGTGGGCGTGTCGCTGTTGATGAGCCACTCCTGCAACCGCAGATCATCCGGGGCGAACAGCAACAGACAGTCAGCGGGCAGCCCATCCCGCCCGGCCCGTCCGGCCTCCTGATAGTAGGCTTCAACCGTAGAGGGCATATTATAATGAATGACGGCCCGCACATCCGCTTTATCAACGCCCATGCCAAAAGCATTGGTGGCGACGACCACCCGCAGCCGACCGGCCATGAAATCGGTCTGCACCTGGTACCGTATCTGGCGATCCAGCCCGGCGTGATAGGCCCGCGTCGGCAGGCCGAGGGTGTTGTTGATGAAATCGGCCACCTCCTCGGCGTTGCGCCGGGTGGCGGTGTAGACAATGGCCGACTCTTCCAGCTTGGCTAACATCGCTTGCAGGGTTTGCAGCTTGGTGCGGACATCGGGCGCACTTTTGACCCGGAACGTCAGATTGGGCCGGTTGAAGCCGGTCACAATCGGCGCCGTTTTAGTCAGCCCCAGCAGGTGGAGAATATCCTTTTGGACGTTGGGCGTGGCCGTGGCCGTGGTGGCCAGCAGCGTAGGCCGGCCCATCGCCTGCCAGGTGGGGCCGATTTGCAGATAGTCGGGCCGGAAGTCGTGCCCCCATTGGGAAATACAGTGAGCCTCATCAACGGCCAGCAGGCTGACTTTGGTCCGGGCCAGGGCGTTGGTGAAGCGCCGGTTCCGCAGCCGCTCCGGGGCCACATACAGCAACTTGACATGCCCCTCCAGCAAGGCACGCATGCGGCGATTGCTTTCCTGCTGGGGCAGAGAACTGTTGATGTAAGTCGCTTTTATCCCGGCCTCGGTCAGACTATCGACCTGATCTTTCATTAAGGCGATGAGGGGGGAGATGACCAGGGTCAGGCCGGGCAACAGCAGGGCCGGGAGTTGATAGGTCAGCGACTTGCCGGAGCCGGTGGGCATCACCAGCAGGGTATGCTGCCCCTGGAGAAGGCGCTGGATGGCCGTTTCCTGCCCCTCGCGGAAGTCAGCAAAGCCAAAATATTGCTCAAGTGCCTGGTGTGGCGTCAATGTCGGCATCGGGTTCCTCACTACCTTAAGAATGGGCGTATTATAACACCGGTTGGGTTAATGTTCAATTTTATGGAGGTTGCTTTTGTTGGGTGTATGCAGGTCGGGACAAATTTACCAGGTCAATTGGAGCCATATATAAGGAGATATGCTTGCCACGCCTATAGCTCCGTGTTACAATCGAAAGAGACTTTACTGCTGGGGATGCTATAATGCCTGATTCACAACAAAATAGATTTACACTGGAAAAACGACTAGGAGCCGGAGCAATGGGCGAGGTGTGGCGGGCAACCGACACTTTACTCAACCGTCCGGTGGCCATCAAATATCTGAAAGCAACGAACGACACCCGTATAAAGGAACTGTTCCTGTCTGAGGCGCAGACTCTGGCCCGCCTCAATCATCCCAACATCACCCAGATTCACGATGCGGTTTACGACGAAGCCAAAAATCGTTTTTATTTGGTCATGGAGTATGTCGATGGTGAACCGCTGGAGGAGATTATCAACGGCTGGGATGGGCCACTACCCCTCGAAATCATATTGGATATGATTATCGGCCTGGTCGAGGCCCTCGACTATGCCCACAATCAGGGTATCGTCCATCGGGACATCAAACCGGCCAACGTGATGATCCGCAAGGACGGGGCCAAGCTGACCGATTTTGGCATTGCCGGCCTGATTTCGATTTTGTCGCAAGGCACCGATTTTGTCATCGGCACCCCGGCCTATATCTCCCCGGAGCAGATCGAGGGGGGCAGCGTCGATGGCCGGGCCGACCTTTACGCTCTGGGGATTATGTTGTACGAAATGGTCAGCGGGCAGGGGCGTCCCTTTCATTACTCGACCCAGACCAAGCTGTTTATGGCCCATTTGCAGGAGTCGCCCCCCAACATCAAAGATATTCGGCCCGATTTGCCCCTGGCTCTGGAGCGCACCATTATGCGCCTCTTGGAGAAGGAGCCGGAAAATCGCTTTGCGTCATCTGCCGATCTGTTGGAAACGTTACAATCGATCCAGGCCCGCTTACGGTTTAGCCAACCGCATCTGCAATTCCTCGATCCCGAAGCCAAGCCCTTTGTCAATCGCCAAAACGAACTGGAGCAGATTCAGGATGTGTGGGACGAGGTGAACGAGCGGGCCATGCCCCGGCTGATGGTGGTGCAGGGGCCAATGGGCATCGGCAAAACGCGGTTGATTACCGAATTTATCGCCCAGGATGTGATCGATGAGAGGCTGGTGGCCTTAGCCGGGCGGTGTGATGAGACCGGCGTGCCCTATGCCCCCTTTGCCGAAATTTTGGGCACGATCCTCAACCGCAACCTGACTAAGACCACGTTACCGAAAGATAAGCTGGATGATCTGTTGCGACAAATCCCCAGCCTGAGCCGCATCCTCAACATCACCGATGTGCCCCCTCCTCCTGATGAAGTAATGACCCAACTTTCGAGCAAACCGACCACAACAACCAGCACCAGCGGTTTATGGCAACGGTTGACAGAGCGAGTTCCGGCAGCCAGCCAAACTACCGATGATTTTTCCGAAACACAGTGGCAATTCTCGACTATCGTTTTGGATATACTGACTGAGCTGGATGATACGGCCCTATTTTTGGAGGATGCC
Source organism: uncultured Caldilineaceae bacterium (assembly GCA_964638395.1). Lineage (GTDB taxonomy): Bacteria > Chloroflexota > Anaerolineae > 4572-78 > J111 > CAZWZZ01. The sequence continues at coordinate 6,886 of CAZWZZ010000070.1, read as the reverse complement.
GCTTATCTCGATGAGGCCAGCGCCAAATTGGTTCGTTTCTTGCTCCGCCAGGGACAGCTTCCGCTGTTAATCATCGCGGCCTGCCGGGATGATGAGGAAGCAACGGCCTGGTTGGCCGATTTTGCGCCGGATGAAGTGACCACGATCACCCTGCCTGTTCTGGAAACGGCGGCGATTGAAACCCACCTGGCCAATCTGCTGGATGGACCGGTGTCCGAGGAGGTGGTCAGTCTGGTCGAGGAGCGGAGCCGGGGCAACCCGCTGCACATCGAGGAAACGACCCGCCAACTGGCTGAAATCGAAGAAATTCAAAAAGATAAACAGGGCGTCTGGCAGCGTGTGGGCCAAGAACGGCTGGCCGATGCCTTTTTGCCGGAGTCGGTGTTGGGCGCTTTTACCCGGCGCATTGAAAAACTATCCGCCCCCAGCCAGGAGGCGTTGGCCCTGGCCGCTTTGCTGGAGCCTGGCCCGGAGTTTGACCTCAAACTATGGCAGACCTTCCTCCAGAGCGAAGGGTTTGAACATCCGGCGGCTGACATCGTAGCCGAAGCAGAGAAGAGGCGGCTGCTACGGTCACTGGCAGAGCAGCGGTACAGTTTTCGTCCGCCCGATGTGTCCCAAGCCCTGGCGGCGACGTTGACCGGTTCCCGACGGAAGGAATTACACCAGAAAATGGCCGATTTCCTGCGGGGCAAAGGTGTCGATCCCCTCCTGGTTGCCTATCATTACGAGAAAGCCGGTATGTCCCAAAAAGCCTCTCAATATCTACAGTTAGCCGGGGCCAACGCGGCCTCCGGCAAGGCCACCAATGCCGCCTTGACCTACTATCATCGGGCCGCCACCCTGGTCGAGTCCCGCTTTAGTTATAAGGCCATCGGCGATTTGCAACGGCAGCAGGGGAACCACGATGAGGCCGTTGCCGCTTACCGGCAGACGCTCAGCCTGGCCAAAGATGCCGGTGATGCCAAGACGGAGGCCGAGGCCCTCAACAATATGTCCTTGACTCTGGCCCTGAGTAATCGTTATGAGGAAGCCTTAGACCGGGCTGAGGCCGTGCTTAAATTGGAGAGCATCTCCGAAACGGAGCGGGCGATTGCCAAGTCCCATCTGGGCTTGAGTTTGTGGCTGAAGGGACAACTGGCCGAAGCGGAAACGTGGTGCCAGCAGGCGCTACAAGCCTTGCCTCAAAGCCGGCACGAGGAAGATATGGCCGAAGCCCATTATCGGCTGGGGCTGATCCACACCTCTCAGGGTAAATTCAACCAGGCCCGTATTGCTTTCCAACAATCTTTGAAACTCCAACGCAGCTTGAAAAACAAAACGGGCGAGGCGCTCTGTTTGAGCGGCCTGGGGCGGCTGGTGGCCGAACGGGGCGATTTTGACCAGGCGTTGGCTCTGTTCAACAGCGCCGAACATATTTTCGAAGAAAATAGTAGCCAGGATGGGCTGGTCGAGATCAACACCCATCGGGGCCGGGTCTTGATCTACCAACAGCAACCGGCCAAGGCGCTGGTGGCCTTGACCAAAGCCCTCGATATGGCCCACACCATCGGCGAGCAACAGACCCATATTTTAGGCCGGCTGCAACGATTGATGAGCCAGGCCCACCTGGATCGGGGCAAGATCGAAATGGCTAAACCGCTGGTGGATGAAGCACTTAATCTAGTCGAGGCGGCGGGCAACCGGGAGCAGATGGCTATGAGCCAATCCATTCTGGCCCGGATTTATGCCAGGCAAAATGATAGCTCGGCGGCCCGGATTATGTATCGAGAGGCGCTGGCCCTGTTTGAAACTATGGGCCACCGGCCGGGTTTGGTCCGAACCAAGCTGCACTATGCCCAATTTTTAGCCCAACAGCAGCCAGACCAGGCCGCCGCCATCGAGCAGGAAGCCCGCGACGAGGCCAAACAGTTGGAGCTATTTGTGGCCTGACCATCCCCGGAGCAGTCAGGCCCAGCCCACCACCTTCCCCATATTTGCAGGACTTACGCAACCCAAGAGCTTAAAGTCCGTAAAGCGTAAAACGAAAAACGTACCCCCTCTGCCCGATCAGCAGGTTTTACGTTTCCCGTTTTACGTGTTTTACGAACAATCAATCACGCTTCGGGGGCAATGCGCTACTTACCCCAACCAGTTCAACATCAACGACATCGTGACCATCGCCAACACAGTCTGGCCGCTGAGGATGGCGGCCATCAGCTTCTCATCCCCATCCATTTCCAGGGCCAAGACATAGGCCGAAGGGGCGCTGGGTAAGGCCGTAAACAGAACAGCCACCGCTCTGGCCTGGCCGGTTACGCCCACCTGGTAGCATAACATGGCGGTGAGGAGGGGATAGAGCAGCAGTTTGAACAGGCTGGAGAGCAGAATGGAATTAATCCCCGCCGGAATGAGCCGGATATTCAAATCGGCCCCGACGACCAACAACCCCAACGGCAGCGAGGCCCGGCCCAACAGCCCCAACACCTGATCGCTGCCAAAAGGCAACCCCACCCCCGTCCAATTGAGGACAATTCCCACCACGCAGGCTTGAATGAGCGGATTTTTGATAATCGACTGCCCCACCCGCACCCATTCTACCCGATCTGCCGGACCATAGACAGACAGAACGGTGACGCTGAGAACGTTGACCAGCGGCGTCAACACGGCCAGCGGAATCGAAGCGATGGCCAACCCCAGATTGCCATACAAACCGGCGGCGGCGGCCAGGCCGACAAAGGTATTGTGCCGAATACTGCCTTGAAACAGAGAGGTGAAGGCCCGGTCGGCCACCCGAAAGAAGGGTTTGCCCAGCAGAGCCAGAATGGCCACCCCAAACATAGCACCGGTCACACTGATAGCCAGAGGCGCAACCTCTAAATTTTGCAACTCGGCCAGGGCCAGGGTATTGGTCAACAGGGCCGGAAATAGGATGTAGTAAATCAGCCGGGAGGCCAGCGGCCAGAAAGCATCACCGGGAAAGCCGGAGCGACGTAAGAGGTAGCCAAAGGCGATCAAAAGAAAAATGGGGAAAAGGGCATTGAAGATTTCGGTCATGGCTTATCCGGTCGGAGCATCATTGATTGATGGCTCGCATCATAACATAATCTCGTCCCCCTGACAATGGCGGCGTGGGAAGATGTAAACGCACGACCGCCTTGAAATTTTCGCAGTTATCATCCATAATTCTTGTAGGTTTGGAACTGACGCAATCAAAAAGAACATCTGTTCCATTGCGTAAGCGGATTGCTTGTGTTAAACTACGCGATACTTTTACGGAAGGGTATCTACAAAAAAAATCAATGCTGCAAGAAATTGCTGATAAAGTTTTCATCGAATTGGATTATGAAGGGGCAAATGTGGGGTGTGTCTTGACCGACATCGGAGCCATTGTGGTTGATACGCCGATGATCCCCGAAGAAGCCGAACATTGGGCCGAGACCGTGGCCGGGATCACAGACCGGGTGCTGTATGTTTTCAACACCGATCACCACCGGGCACACATTCTGGGCAACCAACATTTCGACGCGCCGGTCATTTCCCACGAAGCGGCCTGGCGGGAGATGGCTAATTACAAGGACACCTTCATCGACCGCACCAAAAACCTCTTCAAAAAACGGCCGGATATCCAGAAACAGTTCGATCAGGTCAGGATCGTCAAACCGGAGTTATGTTTCACCGGACGAATGGTTTTGAAGAAAGGGGGAAGAGACCTCCATTTCATTCACTTAGGGGGGCATACACCGGCGACCAGCGGCCTGTACCTGCCGGATGAGCGGCTGCTCTTTACCGGCGACCTGATCGTTGTGGATGAGCATCCGGCTTTGGGCCAGTGTGACAGCGAGGAGTGGCTGTCGAAATTGCGCTGGCTCCGCCGCCAGAAGTATGAGCAGTTGGTTCCCGGCCACGGCCCCTTGTGCAATGTCGAGGCCAGCGAGCCGGTTTCCGAATACATCCGGGCCATGCGCTCCAAAGTCCGCAGCCAATACAAATCGGGCCGAACCAAGGCCGAAGCCGCCGTGGTCATTAGCCAGATGCTCGACTTTTTCCCGTATCGTCCCGGCGAAAAGTCGATCATCGAGAAACGGATTCGAGCCGGCGTCAGCCGGGTTTATGATGAAATGAAAATCTTGTATGGGGATGGCTGACCCTGCTGTGAATTTGTTGGGTGTGTCCCAGATTTTAGGAAGGGGTAAAAAGAGCTGGGCCGCACCCGATCTGTTGGGCCAGCTCTTCATCATCGCCATACTGTTCTTTGAGCGCGTCGTAATGGTCTTGCCACACATCGGAGATGTATTTAACGAAGAGCATCACCAGGATATAATTTTTGTAACTATTCACCCCCATGTCATTTCGAGCGACCCATTCGGCTACGCTCAGGGCAGGCTGTTAGGAGCGAGAAATCCACCAAAACCGTCGTTTGCAACCGACCATCTGGGGGATTTCTCGGCTTTCAGCCTCAAATGACATGCCTGAATAGTCACTAACTTTTGTACTCCGAAGGATCAATCGTGCCGCGAAAGGTATCACACGCTTTCCAGAGGATGCCGTTGGTTGCATCCTGGCTAATCTGGGTGGACATAGTGGGGTGGTTCCTCCAAGAGAGTTGTTGATTTGTGGAATGGGCCGGGGCTTTGGGTTGGGGCAATCAGCCTAAAGCGTTTGGCCCATCAATGTAAAAAAGGCCCCGGCTGCACAGGGCCTTTTCATTTTATCACGACTCGGCAACTAGACGCAATAACAGGATGGGAAAGGTAACGGGGTGGGGGGTGAACCCCTTACAAATTACGTAGCCGGCCAGGAGCGGGCCGAGGAATCAAAAAAGGTACGCTGATCCCACCTTTGAGAGGCAACGGGTGGTTCTACTTCTTGACGAACTGGTTGATGCCTTCTTCTTTCCAGACCTTCAACGTTTTTTGATCGTTGTCTTTGATTTTTATGCCGAGGGCGTTGACCGGATAATCATGCTTCTTCTGAATTTCGATCCAATTTTTCTTGACGCCTGCTTCCAAAGCCATGTCGTATCTCCTTAAGATGTAGTAGTGAGTGTGAGTAGAAGTCCGTAGATGTGAATAAGTACTGTTTGCTAACTTGGGTGTATCATATCACACCATGACCGGAAACGCAGTGGGAAAACGACGTATCTCGGTATAATCAAAAATACCACCAACAATGGTGGTAAAATTACGTAGTCGACCAGCGGCGGGCGGGGAATCAAAAAAAGGTGGGATTGGCTTAATCCCACCTTGATGAGGTAACGTTCGGTCTTACTTCTGAACGAACTGGTCGATGCCTTCTTCTTTCCAGATTTTCAACGTTTTCTGGTCGTTGTTTTTGATCTTGACGCCGATGGCGTTGACCGGGTAATCATATTTCTTCTGAATTTCGATCCAATTTTTCTTGACGCTTGCTTCCAAAGCCATGTTGTATCTCCTTAAGATATAATAGTGAGTGTGAGTTGAAGTAAGTAGAGTTGAATAAGTACTGTTTGCTAACTTGGGTATATAATATCACACCCTGGCCGGAAACGCAGTGAGAAAACAGCGTATTTCGGCGTAATCAAAAAGACCACCGCCGGTGGTCTTTTTTGGTGGTAAAATTACGTAGTCGGCTACGGGGTTCTACACCGTCTCCAACGGGTCGAGCGAGGCCAGCCCGTGCCGCAGGGCGTAGAGGGCGGCCTGGGTGCGGTTGGCCAGGTGCAGCTTTTCCAAAATGTTGCTGACGTGCTTGCCGACCGTGCGCTCGCTGATGGTCAGCATCTCGGAAATCTCCTGGTTGGACAAGCCCTGAGCCAGCAGCCGCAGCGTTTCCATTTCCCGCTCGGTCAGGGGGTCTTCGGTCGGGGGCAGGTCGGTGGGGTTGTTCAGCTCGCGGATGACTTTGAGGGCGATGTTGGGATGGAGGGAGGATTTGCCCTGATACACATCCCGGATGGCCTCGATCAGTTGGGGTGGCGAGGAATCTTTGAGCAGATAGCCCAACGCCCCGGCTTTGATGGCCGAGAAGACCCGCTCATCATCATCGAAGCTGGTCAGCACCAAAATCCGAGCCTGGGGATTGGTCTGCTTGATCTCCTGGATGGCCTCCAGCCCATTTTTGTGGGGCATCTTCAAATCGAGCAGGATAACATCCGGTTGCAGCGATTGGGCCATCGACACCGCTTCCAGGCCGTCGCCGGCCTCGCCGATGACTTCTAGCCCCGGCTTGACGCCGAGTAGCGTCCGCAACCCTTCCCGCACGACGATATGGTCATCGGCAATCAGGATGCGGATTGGTTCTGTTTTGGTCATTTCTAAAAACCTCCGTTAACTCATTGACGTTACGCAGTTCAAGACCCTAAAGGTTTCCGAAGCCAGTTTCAGGCAAAACTCTGAGCAAAATTGGGGTCGAAACCGGTCAGAAAACCAAATTTTGAAACCTTTAGGGTCTGGTTTTTCTCAACTACGTAACGGATATCATTTAACCTTGACCCGGACTTTAATCCGGGTTCCTTTTTCAATTTCAGAATGAACCGCCAGCATCCCCCCCAACAACTCGGCTCGCTGGCACATATTGTTCAGACCCAGGCCGCCCATATGCTCAGTGGCGTCGGGGTAAAAACCCCGGCCATCATCGACAATCTCCATCTCGACGCCATCCGGGTCGGGCTGGAGATAAATCGTCACCGTTTTGGCCTGGGCGTGCTTGAGGGCATTGTTCAAGGCTTCCTGGGCGATGCGGTACAGCCCCTCCTCGACGGGGGCGGGCAGGGCATCAACCAGCTCTGTCATCACCAGCCGGGCGTTGATGTTGGCCCGCTCCTCGACGCCCCGTAACCGCTGCCGCAATGCCCCGACCAGCCCGTTCCGCTCCAGATCGAGGGGGCGCAATTCGTGTAGCAATAGGCGCATCTCCTTCAACGCAT